>JACPZV010000183.1 GCA_016195295.1 Acidobacteriota bacterium | reverse complement strand
CTCAGCTCGCCGAAGCGCTTGCGCGCGCGATACAGCACGACGTAGTACGTGGCGGCGAGTTGCGCCCAGAGAATTGGCGCGTATAACAGCATGCCGACGAAGGTCTGGTCGCTGACGTGCGATCGCCGCACGAACGCCGTCCCGCTGAGCCCCGCGGCTAGGATCACGCCAACACCGTGCACGAACCAGAACAGCGTGTGCTTCAGTCGATCGAAATCGTGCTCGCGCCGCGCGCCGATCAGAAAAGGCAGATCGCGCTCGGCCGCCGTGAGCGCGCCGGCGTGTCCGTACGTGCCGAAAAACGTGGGCAGCAGCTCGAGTCCGGTCCAGATCCCGGTGAGGTACGGACCGAGATAGCGGCGCAGCACGAGTGCCGTACTGAGCAGCAGGACGAGCGACACGCTGTTGAGCCCGGAGTACGTGAAGTCGCGCGCGACCGACGCGTGCTCGTGATGGCGGACGCCCAGTCGAGCGAAGAGCCCGCCTAGCGGCACGGAATCACCACAGGGGACACAAAGGACACAAAGGAAAAGGCCTGTTAAACTATAACGTCACGTTCCACACAGCATGAATCTTTCCTTTGTGTCCTTCGTGTCCTTAGTAGCGAATCCGAGTCGTGGGTGACACTCTGAAGACCGCGCAGCTCGCGCTGCATGGCGGCGCGCCCGTTCGCGCGGAGCTCCTGCCATACGGCCGCCACGAGATCGACGACGACGACGTCGCGGCGGTCGCGCGCGTGCTGCGCTCGGACTGGCTGACCGGCGGACCGACTGTCGCCGAATTCGAAGCGGCCTTCGCCCGCGCGGTCGGCGCACCTGAAGCCGTCGCCGTCAACAGCGGCACCGCCGCGCTGCACGCGGCGATGTTCGCGATCGGCGTCGGGCCCGGCGACGAAGTCGTCGTGCCGCCGATGACGTTTGCCGCCTCCGCCAACGCCATCGTCTATCAGGGCGGCACGCCGGTCTTCGTCGACGTCGACGCGCGAACGCTGCTCGTCGACCCCGCGAAAGTCGCCGAGCGGCTGACCGAACGCACCAAGGCGATCGTCGCGGTCGACTACGCCGGACAACCGTGCGACTACGACGCGCTGCGACGCGTCCTCGCGGGACGCCCGGAGATCAAAATCGTCGCCGACGCGTGTCACGCGCTCGGCGCGCGCGACGGCAGTCGGCCGGTCGGCACGCTGGCCGATCTCAACGCCTTCAGCCTGCATCCGGTCAAGCACGTGACGACGGGCGAGGGTGGCGTCGTCACCACCGCCGATCCCGCGCTGGCCGCGCGGATGCGGATGTTTCGCAACCACGGCATCACGGTCGATCATCGACAACGCGGCGCGCGGTCGTCTTGGATCTACGAGATCGTCGAGCTCGGCTACAACTATCGGCTCACCGACGTGCAGAGCGCGCTCGGGCTCAGTCAGCTCGGGAAGCTGGCCGCGCGCGTCGCGCGGCGGCAGGCGATCGCCGAGACGTACATCCGCGCGTTCGCATCGATTCCCGAGGTGCAGCCGCTTGCGGTGCGCCCTGGCGCGACCCACGCGTATCATCTTTTCGTCGTGCGCGTCGACACGACGCGACTGTCGACCGACCGGGCGACGCTGTTTGCCGCGCTGCGCCGCGAGGGCATCGGCGTGAACGTGCACTACATCCCCGTGCACTTCCATCCGTTTTACCGCCGGCGCTTCGGCTTCGGCCCCGGACTCTGTCCGATCGCGGAAGCCGCGTACGAACAGATCCTCACGCTGCCGATGTTCCCGGCGATGACCGCGCGCGACATCCGGGACGTCGTCGACGCGACGGCTAAGGTCATCGAGGCGTTCCGGAGCGAGCCGCCTGGGGGCCGGGGCCACCGGAGTGAGCCACCGGGGGGCAGGGGCCCCCGGAGTGAGCAATGACCCGGTTCGTCGCCGAAGTTTCCAGCAACCACCACCGTGACGTCGACCGCGCGCTCGCGTTTGTCGAGACGGCCTCGCGCCTGGGCTGCGCGGCCGTCAAGTTTCAGTTGTTCAAGGTGGACGAGCTGTTCACGCCGGAGATCCTCGCGCGCAGTCCGAAACATCGAGCGCGCTCGCACTGGGAACTGCCCGAGGAGTTTCTCCCGGCGTTGGCGGCGCGCAGTCGCGACCTCGGCATTCAGTTCGCGTGCACGCCGTTCTCGTTGCGCGCCGTGGACGTCCTTCAGCCGCACGTCGATTTCTACAAGATCGCGTCGTACGAGCTGCCGTGGGCCGATCTCCTGCGCGCGTGCGCGCGGACGGGGAAACCGGTGGTGCTCGCGACGGGCATGGCCACGCTGGACGAAGTGGTGCGCGCGGCCGACATCTTGCGCGGCGCGGGCTGCGCCGATCCGCTGCTGTTGCACTGCACGTCCGGCTACCCGACGCCCGTGGAGCAGTGCAACCTCGCGGCGATCGAAACGATTCGTCAGGCGACACGCGCGCGCGCGGGCTGGTCCGATCACAGCGTGAGCCCGGCGGTCATCTATCGCGCGGTGCACCGCTGGCGCGCGGAGATGGTCGAGTTTCATCTCGATCTCGATGGGACCGGCGCCGAGTTCGACGCTGGCCACTGCTGGCTCCCGAAACAGATCGGGCCGGCGATTGAAACCGTCCTGCACGGCGTCGCCGCCGACGGCACGGGCGACAAGACGCCGGTCGACGTCGAGATGGCCGATCGCGAGTGGCGCGCGGATCCAACCGATGGCCTTCGGCCGACGCTGGCGATCCGGAAAACGTGGAATCCATGATCATGCGGATTGAGGATCGCGAAGTGCGGATTACGGACCGCCGGGCGGACGCGTCAATGTCCCCAATCCCCAATCTCAATCCTCACTCCGCAATGCTGACCGCCATAGTTCAGGCGCGTATGGGATCGACGCGGCTTCCCGGCAAAGTGCTGCGCCCGCTCGCGGGAAGGCCGATGCTGCTGCGAATCGTCCAGCGAGCACGCGCGTGTCCGGCAATCGCGAATGTGGTGGTCGCGACGTCGGATCTCGATGGCGACGCGCCGATTCGTCGCTTGTGCGAGGCCGAGCGGATCGACTGCTTTGCGGGCAGCGAACAGGACGTCCTCGATCGGTTCTACCAGGCGGCTCGATCGTTTCACGGCGATCCATTGGTGCGAATCACCGCCGATTGTCCGCTCGTCGATCCGGGCCTGCTCGCGAGACTCGTCGCGCTCTACCAGAGCGGCGCGTACGATCACGTCGGCGTCGCCACGGGCGCCGGCGCGCTGTTCGTGGGACAGGGGCGATATCCCGACGGTCTCGACGCGGAGTGTTTCAGCATGGCCGCGCTCGAGCGCGCCTGGCGCGAGGCGACGAGCGCGCCCGATCGCGAGCACGTGACGCCGTACATTTGGCGGCACAGGGATCTGTTCCGCTGCGGCCAGTTGACGAGCGACGTCGATTATTCGCGGCTGCGCTGGACCGTGGACAACGAGGCGGACTTCAGCCTGATCGAACGCCTTTATGACGCGCTGTACCGTCCGGACCGCGCGTTCGGCATGGAGGACGTGCTGCAGTACCTCGCCACACACCCGGAACTCGCCGCGACGAACGAATCGTTCATCGGGAAAGAGGGATACTTGGAAGTCTGGCAGGGGAGTGAAAAGAAAACTTAAAACTGAAAACTGAAAACTGAGAACTGAGAACTGAGAAGCAATCTGAAATCTGAACTCTGAAATCTGAAATCTCAAGGTACCGCATGACCGTGAATCTCAAGCCCTCGACCGCGAAAGGCCAGGCGCTTTATCGCCGAGCCAAGACGTTGATCCCCGGCGGGACGCAGTTGCTTTCCAAGCGGCCCGAGATGTTCCTGCCCGAGCAGTGGCCCTCGTACTACTCGAAGGCGCGAGGCGTCGAAGTCACCGACGTCGACGGCAACACCTACGTCGACATGTCGATGATGGCCATCGGTGCCTGCGTGCTCGGTTACGCCGACCCGGACGTCGACGCGGCGGTCAAGGCGGCGATCGATGCGGGGTCGGCGACGACACTCAACGCGCCGGAGGAAGTCGAGCTCGCGGAACTCCTGTGCGAGCTGCATCCGTGGGCGCAGATGGTGCGCTACGCGCGGTCGGGCGGCGAAGCGATGATGCTCGCGGTCCGCGTCGCGCGCGCGCACACGCGGCGCGACAAAATCGCGTTCTCCGGCTACCACGGCTGGGGCGACTGGTACCTGGCCGCCAACCTTGCGGACGAACGCGCGCTCGACGGCCAGCTGATGCCCGGCCTCGATCCCGCGGGCGTGCCGCGCGGCTTGAAGGGCACGGCGCTGCCGTTCCACTACAACCGGCTCGATCAGCTCAAAGCGATCGTCGATGCCAACCGCGGCGAGATCGGCCTCGTCGTCATGGAGCCGCGCCGGGGCGACGCGCCGGAGCCAGGATTTCTCGAGGCTGTCCGCGATCTCGCGACCGAGATCGGCGCCGTGCTGATCTTCGACGAGGTGACGACGGGCTTTCGCATGACCGACGGCGGGATCCACAAGCTGCTCGGCGTCAACCCGGATATCGCGGTGTTCGCGAAGGCGATGGCGAACGGGTACCCGATGGCCGCCGTCATCGGGACCTCGACGGTGATGGAGGCCGCGCAGTCCACGTTCATCAGCAGCACGAACTGGACCGAGCGCGTCGGCACCGTGGCCGCGCTCGCGACGATCCGCAAATGCCGCCGCGCGTGCGTCGCCGATCACTTGATCCGCATCGGCGAGCTGACGTTCGCCGGATGGAAGAAGGCGGCGGCGAAAACCGGCATCGCGCTGCACACCGAGGGCCTGCCGAGCCTGACGCACTTCGTCTTCGAGCATTCGGACGAACCGACGCTCACCACGCTCTTCACGCAGGACATGCTGGAGCGCGGCTATCTCGCGTACAGCCAGTTCAAGCCGTCGTTCGCGCACCAGCCGTCGCACGTCGAGGCCTACATGAAAGCCGTCGAGTCGTCTTTTGCCGCGATCGCCGACGCGATCCGCGCGGGAGACTACGCGTCGCGCCTGAAGGGACCGTCGGCGAGACGTGGGTTCTATCGACTGACGTCGTAAGAGCGTTCGACACAAAGGACACCAAGGACACAAAGGGAATGTCCGCAGTTGGTTCGACTCAAGCCGCTCGAGTTTCCGCCTCTGTGTCCTTGGTGTCCTTTGTGTCGACTAAGCCTTGAATTACCGCCCCCTCGGCCGCACCGGCCTTACGGTCTCCGCGCTCTCCCTCGGCACGGTCTCGCTCGGCGTCGACTACGGCATCGACGTCCCCGGCGAGTTCGGACGGCCGGACGAGGCCGAGGCGATCCGTTTGCTTCACGCGGCCGTCGATCGCGGCGTCACGCTGATCGACACGGCGCCCACCTACGGCGAGAGTGAACGCATCGTCGGTCTCGCTCTCGGCCGGGACCCGCGCGTCATGATCGCCACCAAAGTCAGTGGGGCCGTGGGGGCCGACCCGCGTGTCGGCCCGGGCGGACACGCAGGTCCGCCCCTGCGCCAGGCGGTCGGCGCCTCGATCGAATCCTCACTTCGCGCGCTCAAGCGCGAGGTCCTCGACATCGTCCAGATTCACAACGCGACGCGCATGATGATAGACGAGGGCGCGATGACCGACGCGCTCCTCGACGCGCAGCGCCACGGCTTGGTCCGCGTGCTTGGCGCGTCGGTGTACGGCGAGGACGCGGCACTCGCCGTGATTCGCGCGGGGCACTACGCCGTCTTGCAGGTCGCGTTCAACGCGCTCGACCAGCGGATGGCCCGTCAAGTGATGCCGGCGGCCGACGCTGCCGGCGTCGGCGTAATCGTCCGATCCGCGTTCCTCAAGGGCGCACTCACGCCAAAAGCGCAGTGGCTCCCCGAATCGCTCGCGCCGTTGCGCGAGGCCGCGCTGCGCGCGCGCGACG
>JACPZV010000182.1 GCA_016195295.1 Acidobacteriota bacterium | reverse complement strand
GGCCGGCCAGCGCGGCCACGTCGCCGTACGTCGCGACGCGCCCGGGCGGAATCCGCCGCACGACCGAGAGCACGCGATGAGCAAAGGGCGTCCCCTTCAAAACGCGAACCGCAGGCCGCCGCCCACCTGCAAGCCGCCGAGGTCGCCGGTGGCGGTGTTGTTCGACGCTACGCTGAACGTCGTCGACGCGCGAGCGAAGCGCACGAGGCCTCCGACCCCAACGCGCCGCCACCGCATCCACGTCGCCTCGGCGCCCACATTGAATCCCGCCGCCGTCGTCGAGGACCGCGTCGTCGACGCCGACGCGAACGTCGCCGTGTCGAATGGATACGCGTCCGTGTACGTCACGTCGGTGACCAGCGTCTGACGGGCGCTGAAGAACGACGGTCCGCCAGACACCGACACGTCGAGCGTGCCTCGCCGCAGAAAGTACACGGCGTCGACGTGCACCGCAGTCTCCGTCCGCGTCGTGCCCGCCGTTCCCGCGATCGGGCGCGGCTGGTTGAAGAAGAACGGGTGCGCGATGCTGGCCGCGACGCCCGCGTTTGTGTCGTGCCACGCGTATGACACCGCCACGCCAACGCCCAGGCGGCCTTTCACGCCCGCGACAATGCCGCCGTCGAACCACTGGCCGCGCTTATTGTCGACGTCCACCGTGATTGGCGCGGCCTCGAGGTTCTTCTGCACGGTGAACGACTGGGTGATGACGTCGCCGCTGATCTGCTCGCCGCCGTTGAGGCTGATCCGGAAGCGTCCATTCGAACCCGCGCTCTGCGCCGCCGCGAGCGAGGGGAAGAGAAACACAAGCATGCAGGAATGCACAAGCGTCCCTCGGATTCGCGTGCTCCTGCGTTCATGCCACATCGGGCGTTTGGCCATCACTGCACCCCCACCGCGGTCCAGGCCTGCGTGACGGACCGTTCGGCCGCGCTGCCGACGCCGTACAGATCCCGCGCGGCTTGAATGGTGACCGCGCGCGCCACGGAGAACGTGGCGCTGGACGGCATGAGTTGCGTGAACCCCCGGTAGAAGACTTTCTCGATCTGATCGCGGTTCCCCGGTCCGATGCCTTGCACGCTCAGTCCGGAGGTCAGATTGGTGCCGCCTTCGACCGCGAGGTAGTACGCGTGCGTCACGATGTTCATGTTCGTGTGGACGCCGCCGTAGTCGTGGCCGGGATCAGCCGGGAGGTTGACGTACTTGCGGTAATGATCAGGATCGCCGAACTGCGTCGGGTTGGCCAGCGATCGGATGCCGCCTGGCGTAATCACGTCTTCGCCCATGAGGTACTCGGCCTTCAGCGGGCCATTCCCGGGCGGTTGATAGAAGAACTCGGCCGCCGTGCCCATGATGTCGGAGAACGCTTCATTCAACGCGCCCGACTCGTTCCGGTAAATCAGGCCGGACGAAAACTCGGTGACGCCGTGCGAGAGCTCGTGCGCGATGATGTCGAGCGCGCCCGCCAGGTAGTTCCACCGCTGACCGCGCAGGGTGACGCCGGCCGGCAGGCCTTCCCCGTACACCATCACCCAGTTGCCCGCGTAGAACGCGTTCACGTAGAAGGTGCCCACGACGTCGTTGGAGGCCGTGAACACGTCATCGCGACGCACCGGATGGATGACGTTCACGAGACCGATGTTCTTGTTGTCGAGCCCGCGGCGGCCGAAGCGCTTGAAGTAGAAGTCGTACACGTCGCCGACGTACGCCTGCGCGTCGACCGCGACGGGATCGCTCCACGTCGTCGTGGCGCTGAGCGCGAAGTCGGACGCGACCAGCCCAACCACGCCGTTGAGGAAATCCAGCGTTCTCGACAGTTTGGCGCGCAGGTCGTACGTCCGAATCGACGGCGGGCGCAGCAGGTCCGCGGCGACGAAGTTGCTCGACAGCGTCGCGACGCTGACTTTCTTGTCGTCGCCCAGCACGCCCTTACCCGTGCCAAGCGCCGACGCGCTCTGTCGCTCGGCCGCGCCCAGTCGGCGGACGATCGCTCCGGTGCGGGCGTCGATGAAGTACTCGATCGCGTCGGGCACCGCGAACGTCTTCAGACGATAGACCAGCCGGGCGCCGCCGGCTTCGTCTGGGAGGAGCAGCAATTCGGGAACGCGACTCGCGCCGATTTCGACACCGCTCAGCCGCACGATGATCGCCCGCGCGTCGTCCGGCGCCATGGTCGTCGCGACGTCCACCGAGACGTCCGGGTATATCGTGCCGAAGATCGAGATGGTGACGCCGTTCTCGGTCTGGCGCACCAGGTCGCCGCCGAAGACTCGCACGCCGTCGAAGTACTGGTCGAACCGTTCGTGCAGCCGGCCCGGCAGCAGCACATCCTCGCTCCTCGCGCGGACGCGCAACGTCCCGTCACGCGTCATCCGATCCACCGCGCCATCCCAGGCCCGCACGTCAGCCAACGCCGTGGCGGCGATGGTCGATGGCCGTGACTGGGCCCGGACTCGCGGTCCAGTCCGGCCGGCGATCAGCGCGGCGGCGCAGACGACCAGCAGGCCGAGCTTCGCTGTCCGCATGGAGATCCTTTCGTGCAGAGCCGTTCTCACCGTGGTGTCGCCCCCAGCCGTATCGAAATCGCCCGTTCTCGGTAGAAAGCGGGTGGTGGCTGCTACGCCAACGTGAGAACGGCTCGGGCGTCTGGGGGTGAGCGGGGGCGTGAATGCCTCGATTTTACATCAGCAGCAGCGGGTCGACTTGATACTCCGCGGGATCGAGCGGCGCGACGATCGAGGATGGACGCGCCGGATCCTCCGAGGTTTCCCACAAATTGAGCTCGTAGGTCAGATCGATCCGGCGGCCCTCCCGATCGAGGAGCACGCGCACCTGCGGGCGGTAGGGATCCGGCGCGTACACCTGCCGGACCACCGCCACTTCGCCGGTGTTCAGGCGGACCAGGTTGCCCGCGGGGTAGATCCCGATCAGCTGGACGAAGCGGCGGACGAGATGCTGATCGAATTGCTGGCCGTCGTTGCGCTTCAGCACCTCGAGGATGCGCTCGGTGGGGAAGGACTGCTGGTAGCGCCGTTGCGATCGCATCGCGTCGTAGACGTCGGCGACGCTGCAGAGCATCGTGCCGATGTTCAACGCCGGGCGTTTCACGCCGTTCGGGTAGCCGGAGCCGTCGATCCGCAGATGGTGCTCGAAGGCCATCACCGGCGCGAGCGCGGGCACGTCCGGGGTCATGCGCAAAATCTCCGCGCCGTCCACCGTGTGGCGTTTCATGATCGCGAATTCGCCGTCGGTCAGCTTGTCGGGCTTGTTCAGAATCTCGAGCGGCGTGCGCACCTTGCCGATGTCGTGCATCAGGGCGGCGAGACCGAATTCGCGCAGCAGCGGGCCGTCGATGCCCAGGCCGCGCGCCTGGCCCATGGTCAGGATCGACACGTTCACCATGTGCGTGAACGTGTAGTTGTCGTAGTTCTTGAGCGTCGTCAGGGCCAGCAGCGCCGTGCGGTTCTGCGCCACCGCCTGCGCCAGGCCGTCGATCATCGTGCGGGCGACGGTCGCGTCGGGCTGGCCTTCGGTCTGCGCGCTCTCCCACACGGTGTTGGCGGCCGAGACGGCGTCGCTGTAGAGGCGTTTGATCGTGCCCATGTCGCCGAGATGGCCTTCGACACGCTGTTCGATGGTCACGCGGCCGACGCGGATGTGGGGCAGCGCGGGAAACGCGGCGGCGTCTTCGTCGCCCTGCCGCGGCTCCGTCGTCGTCACGGCATCGATGAACGCCGTCAGCTCGTCTTTCGTGACGCCGCGATCGAGGGTGACGCGTTCGACGCCGCTTTGTTGGAGCCGGCGCACGAACGGGCCGAACGTGTCGGCTTTCGCCATCGGCATGTCGTCGACGATGACTTCGTCGCCGACGAGGCCGATCACGATCGTCGGCTCGAGGCTGTGGAGCAGTTGAAACGCCGCGGTCAGCGACTCGAGGTTGCGCGCGATGATCGGGTGGCCCTTGGAATAGAGCTGGGCCGATCGCAGCGACGCGGCGAAGCGGCGGAGTATCTCGTCCGCGATCTGCACGCGGGGCGCGCTCATGCCGTATGGCTCCTGGCCGACGGCTGACTCTCGTGTGTCCGCGCGCGG
>JACPZV010000181.1 GCA_016195295.1 Acidobacteriota bacterium | reverse complement strand
TGGCTCCGGCCGCCTGCGCGGACCCCGCTCTTGGACGGGGGGTCTGCTCGGCGGCCTCGGTGGAGGTGCGCTCAATGAAAGAGAAAAAGACGGTGACTCGACGCACACCGACGGGGTTGACACTGACACCTCTCATAGAAGAAGTACGTCGGATCGATCGCCGCAATCGCAGAATCGGCAGAATCGACCGTTTGGTCACGGCCGGCCGCCGGCCATCGGTACCAGTCAGCGACTTAGGCGGTCATTTCTTCACCGCGAAGTAGTTAGATGGCGCAAGGGGCCGTCGGGCTCTTACTTTTCAGTTTTAAGTTTGAAAGTACTACGGCTCCGGCAATACAGCCGTCGAATTCCTCTTCGGCACTTGTCCAACCGGAATCTGCATCAGCTCTTTTCGCGTCGCGATGTCGATCACGGACACCGAATTCGATCCGGCGTTCGCGACGTAGACGCGCGTGCTGTCGGGCGTAAACGTGAGCCAGTCAGGATGGTGGCCGACCGTCGATTCGCCGAGCAGCTTCAGATCCGGCATCGAGTACATGTAGATCCGCGTGTTCATTTTGCTGAGCACGCACAGCGTCTTGCCGTCCGGCGTGACGCCGATGCCGTGCGACGGCGATCCCTGCAGCCCTTCGGTCACCTTTTCGGCCGCCGAGACCTCGGGCAGCCGGATTCTGTCCACCACGTGATGCGTCGCGAAGTCGACGGTGATGAAGCCGTTGAAATTCGACAGCTGCACGAAGAGCCGCTTCGTCGACCCATCGGCGTTCTTTTCGAATCCAATCGGCCGCACGCCATTGTCAGTCGCCACGGTCCAGAGGACCTCTTCCTTTTGCTGATCGATGACGGTGATCTTCCGTCCAGGGATCGATCCGGCGACGACGAACTTGCCATCGGGCGTCACGTAGACGTTGTGGATGCCCCCTTCGGTCCGAATGCTCTTGACGCGCGTCAGCGTCGCGGTGTCGATGACGTCGATGGCCCCCGCGCCGGCCACGATCGCCGCGTAGACGCGCTTGCCGTCCTTGCTGACCGCGATGTTGTTCGGGTGGTTGGTGAGCGGAATCTTCTTGATGACCTTGAGCGTCTTGAGATCCGCCACGTCGACCGTCGACTCGGATTCGTTCGTGATGTAGAGCCGGCTGCCGTCGGGCGCGGGGGCCGCGCCGTGGTTGACTTCGATGCCCCCAATCTCGCCAACCACTTTGTTCGTGGCCGGATCGATGAGCATGACGCTGTCGCCGGCGGCGTTGGTCTGAACGATCCGGACCGTGGCGGCGGCCAGCGGGAGCGACGTCAAGAGGAAGGTGAGGGCCCCGTAAGCCATGACAGAAGGCTTGGTCTTCATAGGCAGACACTTTAAACTACCCGGCCATGTGGTTGATCTTTTTTTTCTTGCTGTGGCCCCAGGCGGCGCCCGCGCCGAGCGCCCGCGGCGCCCTGGACTTCGCGACCTTCAAAACCACCGTCGAGCCGCTGCTGATCGAGAAGCGGCCCGGCCACGCGCGCTGCGTGACCTGCCACTCGACGGGCACGGCGTTCCGCCTGCAGCCGCTCGCCAAGGGCCAGACGGCGTGGGACGACGAGCAGTCGCAGAAAAATTTTGAAATGGTGAAGCGGTTCGTCCTGCCGGGCGTGCCGGCGAAAAGCCGTCTGCTCATCATGCCGCTCGCGCACGAAGCCGGCGGCACCGAGTTCCATCCCGGCGGCAAGCACTGGGAGTCCCAGTCCGACGCCGAATGGAAGGCCCTGGCGAACTGGGTGAACGGCGTGAAATAGAAATAAGTGTGAAGTGTGAAGTCTGAAGGCTGAAGACGCTGTTGTCTTCACACTTCAGCCTTGAGACTTCAGACTTTGTCATGCCTTTCAGATTCTTTTTTCGCGTCCGCTGCATCGAGTGCGACGCGCAGGTCGTCTTCAACAGAGAATCGTGAGAACGGCAGCCACATGCGCACGCGTGCGTTTCGCGCGTGGCCACGGGGGCTGGAGAAAAGCGAGACGATTCTCGAATGAAGTCTGTACTCCCAGCAACGTTCGGTATATGCTTTCCCCAGCGCGCACCCGCTATGGGGAGGCGTTTTTCACAGAGGAGACGACATGGCGAAAAAGAGCAAGCGGAAGCCGAACGCGGCGTTCATGCGACCGGTGCAGCCCAGCGCCACGCTGGCCGACGTGGTCGGCTCGAAGGCGATCCCGCGCACCGAGGTCACGAAAAAACTCTGGCAGTACATCAAGAGGAACAAGCTGCAAGACACCAAGAACAAGCGCATGATCAACGCCGACGACACGCTGAAAGCCGTCTTCGGCGGCAAGTCCAAGGTGAACATGTTCGAGATGACGAAGCTCGTGAGCAAACACCTGAAGTAGTCACTCGATGGTCCACGGCGCGGCGGGCGACCCGCCCCCGCGCCGGCCCTCCTCCCGTCACCGCGCGTCGCACTCACACCTGTTAGAATCGCCTCACTTTTCATCATGTCTCCACGCCGCTATCTTCCCGCGCTCTTTGTGTTGTTCATCGGCAGCGGCTGCGCCGCCCTGATCTACGAGATCGTGTGGTTCCAGCTTCTGCAACTGGTCATCGGATCGTCGGCGATCTCGCTCGGCATTCTGCTCGGCACGTTCATGGGCGGCATGTGCCTCGGCAGCGTGCTGCTGCCGCGCGTGATCTCCGCGCGCCAGCATCCGCTGCGCGTCTACGCGAGGCTCGAAGCCGGCATCGGCGCGCTCGGCGTGCTGATTCTCGTCGGCATGCCGCTCGTCTCCGGCCTCTACACGGCGTGGGCGGGCGCCGGCGTCGCCGGCATCATGCTGCGCGGGATCGCCGCGGGAATCTGCTTGTTGCCGCCGACGATCTTGATGGGCGCGACGCTGCCCGCGATCTCGCGCTGGGTGAAGACTACGCCGGAGGGCGTCGCGTGGCTCGGCTTGTTCTACGGCGGCAACATCGCCGGCGGCGTCGCCGGCAGTCTGGCCGCCGGATTCTATCTGCTGCGCGAATACGATGTCGCCACGGCGACGTTCGTGGCGGTCGCGTTCAACGTCGCGGTCGCCGTGATGGCGTCCCTGCTGGCAGGGCGGACGTCGTACTCACCAGACGAGGCGCCGGCGCGCGCCGGAACGCCAACCGGCGCGTGGTCCGTGCACGTCACGATCGCGCTGTCCGGACTGACGGCGCTCGCGTCGGAAGTGATCTGGACGCGGCTGTTGTCGCTTCACTTCGGCGCGACGGTCTACACGTTCTCGCTGATTCTCGCCGTCTTCCTGCTGGGGCTTGGGATCGGCAGCAGCGCGGGCGCGACGCTCGCGCGCGAAATGGTCTCGGCGCGACGCGCGCTCGGCTGGTGTCAGTTGCTGCTCTGCGGCGCGATGGCGTGGTCGGCGTATCAGCTCACCGAGTCGATGCCGTACTGGCCGATCAATCCGTCGATCGCGACGACGCCGTGGTTCACGCTGCAGCTCGATCTGGTCCGCTGTCTGTGGGTGGTCCTGCCGGGCGCGATCCTCTGGGGCGCGAGCTTCCCGCTGGCGCTCGCCGCCGTGGCGTCGACCGAGCAGGATGCGGCGCTGATGGCCGGCGGCGTGTACGCGGCGAACACGGTCGGCGCGATCGCCGGCTCGCTCGCGACGAGCTTCATCCTTGTGCCGTGGATCGGCAGCTCGCACACCGAGCAAGTGATCATCATCATCTCGGCGCTGTCGGCGCTGCTGATGCTCGAACCGTCGTACTCGAAAGCAACCGCAGAGCGCGCAGAGAACGCAGACAAAACAAGTTCAGCGACCTCCGCGAGTTCTGCGGTTGCTTCTCCTTCGTGGAGTCTCACTGGTACGGTTGTCCTTGCGGTCGGCATGATCGCGGCGGGCCTGCTGGCGCGCAGCGTGCACGATCTGCCGGGCCTGCTCGTCGCCTACGGTCGCTACTCGGCGACACGCGTGGGTCAGGCCGACGTCATTTACGTCGGCGAAGGCTTGAACGCGTCGGTGGCGGTCTCGCGCCTGTCGAACGGCGTCCTCAACTATCACAACGCGGGCAAGGTTCAGGCGTCGAGCGAACCGCAAGACATGCGGCTGCAGCGGATGCTCGGCCACCTGACGACGCTCATACCGAGGCAGGCGAAGAAGGTGGTCGTCATCGGGTGCGGCGCCGGCGTGACGGCGGGCGCGGTGTCGGTCGATCCCGCGGTCGAGAGCGAGACGATCGCCGAGATCGAGCCGCTCGTGCCGCGCGTCGTGTCCACGTATTTTTCCGAGCACAACTTCGACGTCGTGCGCAATCCGAAGGTGCACGTCCAGATAGACGACGCCCGACACTTTCTCGAGACGACGAAGGAAACGTTCGATGCCGTGACGTCGGATCCGCTCGATCCGTGGGTGAAGGGCGCGGCCATGCTGTACACGGTCGAGTTCTTCGAGATGGTGAAGCAGCATCTCAACCCCGGCGGCGTCGTCACGCTGTTCGTGCAGCTCTACGAGAGCAACACGGACGCCGTGAAGAGCGAGATCGGCACGTTCCTCGAAGCGTTCCCGAACGGCATCGTCTGGGGCAACACGAACGAGGGCAAGGGCTACGATCTCGTGCTGCTCGGCCAGGTGGAGCCGACCCAGATCGACGTCGAGGCCATCGAGGCCAAGCTGCAGCGGCCGGAGTACGCGCCGCTCAAGCATTCGCTCAGCCAGATCGGCATGAATTCCGCGATCGATTTGTTCTCAACCTACGCCGGCCGCAAGTCCGACCTGACGCCGTGGCTGCGCGACGCGCAGATCAATCACGACCGCAACCTCCGACTGCAGTACCTCGCGGGCCTCGGGCTGAACCTGTATCAGGCTGACGTGATCTACGCCGACATGCTGCGCAACGTCTCCAAGATGCCTGAGGATTTGTTCACGGGCTCTGGGGAGACGAAGAAACAGTTGTTTGCGGCCATCCTGAGAGCTCAGGGCAGGTGAGATGAATTGGGTAAGTGGGTAGTTGGGTAATTGGGTAATGGCTGTGAAGCCCCGACGTAGCGCGAGGCTTTCAGCCGAGCGAGATCGATCATGAAAAGACAAACACTCGTTGGCCCGTTGCTAGCCATCGGACTCGTCGCGCCGTTTCTTGCGGGCGCGCTGCCACGCATCCTGGCGCAACAGGGACGAATCGATCCCGGTCTGTACTCGGGGCTCAGGTGGCGATCGATCGGGCCGTTTCGCGGCGGGCGCGTGAACGGCGTGAGCGGCGCTCCTGGACAGCCGAACGTCTTCTACTTCGGCTCGGTGGGCGGCGGCGTGTGGAAAACCACGAATGCGGGTCGCACGTGGCTCCCGATTTTTGATTCGCAGCCCATCGCGTCGATCGGCGCCATCGGCGTCGCGCCGTCCAGTCCCGACACGGTCTACGTCGGCACCGGCGAAGCCGACATGCGATCGCAGATCTCGTACGGCAACGGCATGTACAAGTCCAACGACGCCGGCAAAACATGGACGCACGTCGGCCTCGACGCCACGCGGCAGATCGGCAAGGTCATCGTGGATCCGCGCGATGCGAACGTCGTGTTCGTCGCCGCGCTCGGTCACGTCTACGGCGCGAACCCGGACCGCGGCGTCTATCGCACGCGCGACGGCGGCGCGACGTGGCAGAAAGTCCTGTTCAAGAACAATGACGTCGGCGCGATCGATCTCGCGTTCGATCCGTCGTCCTCTCAGACGATTTATGCCGCGCTGTGGAACACGAAGCGTCCGCCGTGGAGCATCTATCCGCCGTCGTACGGGCCGGGCAGCGGGCTCTACAAATCCACCGACGGCGGTGCGAACTGGCAGCCGTTGACGAACGGTCTGCCGACCGACGGCCTCGGCCGCATTGGGGTGGCCGTCGCGCCGTCAAATCGCAATCGCGTGTACGCGATCGTTGACGCCAAGGACGGCGGACTGTATCGGTCGGACGATAGCGGCGCGACGTGGAGCAAGGTGTCGGGGAGCGACAACCGCATCTGGGGCCGCGGCTGGTACTTCGGCAAGGTCGTCGTCGATCCGAAGAATCCGGATCTGGTGTACGTGTCGAACACCGGCGTCTACCGCTCGCGTGACGGCGGGCGGACGTGGGGCGAGCCGTTCAAAGGATCGCCCGGCGGCGACGACTACCATCAGCTCTGGATTGATCCAGACGGTTGGAACCGCATGATCCTCGGCGGCGATCAGGGCGCGGTCATCAGCGTCGAGGGCCTGGCCGAGCATCCGACGTGGAGCTCGTGGCTCAATCAGCCGACCGCGCAAGTCTACCGCGTCGCCGCGGACAACTCGTTCCCGTACTGGATCACCGGCGCGCAGCAGGACAGCGGAGCGGTCCGAGTGCGATCGCGCGGGAAGTTCGCCGGCATCACGATGCGCGACTGGGAGCCGGCGTGCGCGGGTGGCGAGGCCGGCTACACGGCGCCGGATCCGCTGAATCCGGACATGCTGTTCGGCGGCACGGTCACGCGCTGCAACGTGCAGACGGGTAAGACCGACAACGTGTCGCCCGAAGTCGATCTGCCGACACCGCCGCGCCACACGTGGACGGTACCGCTCGTCTTCTCGCTCGCCGACCCGCACGCGCTGTATTTCAGCGATCAGTACCTGTTCAAGACGACCGATGGCGGCAATCACTGGGCCCGCATCAGCGAGGACATGACGCGCGAGAACCCCGGCGTCCCGTCGAACCTCGACGCCGCCACCGCAGCCGATGCACCGGAGAGCGGGCGGCGCGGTGTGATCTACACGATCGCGCCGTCGGCCGTCCGCGCGCCGCTAATCTGGATTGGCACGGACGATGGCTACATTCACGTCACGCCGGACGATGGCAAGACGTGGCAGAACGTGACGCCGCGGGAAGTGACGGCGTGGAGCAAAGTGGTGATGCTCGAAGCGTCGCATTTCGACGCGAACGAAGCCTACGCCGCCATCGATCGTCATCGGCTGACCGACAACGATCCGTACATCTTCCGCACGAAGGACCGCGGCAAGTCGTGGCAGAAAATCACGAACGGTCTGCCAGGCGGTGTCTACGTCCAGACGATCAAAGAGGATCCGAAGCGCCGCGGGCTGCTTGTTGCCGGCACGGAGCTCGCGCTGTTCGTCTCGTTCGACGACGGCGATTCGTGGCAGTCGCTACAGCTCAACCTGCCGCCCTCGTCTATGCGCGACCTGGCCTTTAAAGACAACGACCTCATCGTCGCGACACACGGCCGCGGATTCTGGGTCCTGGACGATGTCAGCGTCCTGCGTCAACTGAGCGCGATCGTCGCGACCGAGGACGCGCATCTCTACAAGCCGGCCGACGCGATCATCCTGCCGCCGAACACAGACGATGGGACGCCGACGCAGAAAGATGAGCCGGAAGCCGAGAACCCGCCGAGCGGCGCGGTGATCGACTACTACTTGAGGTCGGTGGCGAATGGGCCAATGACACTCGAGATTCTCAACGCGAGCGGCGCCGTCGTCCGTCATTACTCGAGCGCCGATCCGGCGCCGGCGATCAACGTCAACACGCTCGCGGTCAACGCGGTGTGGCAGCGCGCGCCGGAGCCGCTGTCGGCGGCCGCGGGCCTGCATCGCTGGGTCTGGGATTTGCGTCCCGATCCGCCGGCGGGCGGCGGCCGTGGAGGAGGCGGCGGTGGACGCGGCGGTCCGCCTCCGGTCGCACCGGCGAATTACACAGTCAGGCTGACGGTGAATGAAAGGACGCTGACGCAGCCGCTGACGGTGAAGCCGGATCCGAGACTTCGGTGAATTGGGTAGTTGAGTAATTGGTTCTTCGTAGCGCGAGGCTTCAGCCGAGCGAGTTGGTGTGGGGCGCAGCGGGCTCGATGATCGCATTTGCGAGGCACATGAGCCGACTGCAAACGATTTCCGCACGAGGTGTCGTGTCCGATGGATGTGAATCTGTCAGGGGTCCGGAACGTGCAGCCTCACTCGCCGGATTCGTCGACGGTCTCTTGAGATCGACGAGCCTTGGCAGCGTAGCAGCCTACGCGTTTAGCAGGCGGTCCATCAGGATGTCCTGGAGGCTTCGGCGTCCGTCGAGAACGCCGTGAATCTCGACGGTCTTGCCTTTGATTCGGTACAGGATGCGCCAGGGCGGTTCTTGCACTTCCCGCCACGTCCGGTTGTGCACGGAGCGTAGTTCTGGCGGAACTCGCCCGCGCTCGGGGAAGGCATCGAGTGACTCGGCTCTGGTGATGATGCGGTCCAGGATTTCTTCTGCGCGAAGCGGCGCTTCGTTCATGAGAGAAGCCGCCAGACGATCAATGTCTCCCAGCGCGACTTCCGTCCACTCGACCGAAAATCGGCGACGGCTCACGAACGGCGTAACGCCCGCGCAAGCGACGCCTTCGCTCGCCGCCGTACCTCTGCCGTCGAGTACGTTCGCCCCGTGCGCGTCAGCGAGTCCTCGCTGAGCGCCAGCAACTTGAGCATCGCCAGCGTGTCCTGGAGCCGGTCGTGCTGCTCGACGTCCATCACCACCACGGTCGGCTTCCCGTTTTGCGTAATGACGACAGGGGTCCCGCTCTCGGACACTTCTCTGAGGAGCTGCTTCGTGCGGTTCTTGAGTTCAGTGATGGGTCGGATGCGGGCAGCTTTCATAGGTCAGAATATAGCACGTTATTCTGACCGCCACTGCGGGCGCGAACACTTCGTGCACGCAGACGAGCAGCGTGAGAATCACGAAGCCGAGGAGCCGCGGCCACGGCACCTCGACGACGTGGAAATCGTGCTGCTGCCGCCGCCGCTTCTGCCGGGCGTCTGTTCCGGATCGAGGAGGAAACTGGATTCGAGCGACTCGGCCACGCTTCATGATAAAGGATCACTCCATGCCGACCGTCGCCGCGCCGCCCGGCCCGAAGTTCTCGCTCCTCGGGACGCTCATCTATTACCCCGGCCGCGACCCGCTCGGGTTTTTCACGAATCTCGCCCGCACCTACGGCGATCTCGTCTCCTACCGGATGGGCGGCGAACAGATCTTCTTCGTCAACGATCCGCAGATCATCAAGGACATCCTCGTCACGCACGCGCGCATTTCATCAAGGGCCGCGGCTTGCAGCGCACCAAGCCGCTGCTCGGCGAGGGGCTGCTGACGAGCGAGGGCGCCGTCCACCTGCGGCAGCGGCGGCTGATGCAGCCGGCGTTTCATCGCGATCGGATCGCAGGCTACGGCAAGACGATGGTCGAGTACGCCGATCGGACGCGGCAGGGCTGGACCGACGGCGCGACGATCGACGTGGCGCGGGAGATGAATCGCCTCACGCTGTCGGTCGTCGGCAAGACGCTTTTCGACGCCGACGTTGAGGCGCGGGCCGCCGAAGTCGGCGAAGCCCTGACCGGCGTGATGGAGTCGTTCTGGACGATGATGCTGCCGTTCGCGAACGTACTCGAGCGCCTGCCCGTGCCGCATCTGCGTCGCGCCCGCCGGTCGCGGGCCAAGCTCGATGCGATGATCTACCGCATGATCGCCGAACGTCGCGCGAGCGGACGCGATCGCGGCGACTTGCTGTCGATGCTGCTGCAGGCGCAAGACGAGGAAGATGGCAGCGGGATGACCGACCGCCAGGTGCGCGACGAGGCGATGACGATCTTTCTCGCGGGCCACGAAACGACCGCCAACGCGTTGACTTGGACGTGGTACCTGCTGAGCGGCGCGCCCGATGTGGAAGCGCGGCTGCACGAAGAAATCGACCGCGCGCTCGGCGGTCGGCTGCCGACGATGGACGACTTGCACGCGCTGCCGTACACGGAGCGTGTCGTGACTGAAGCCATGCGGCTCTACCCGCCGGCGTGGATCCTCGGACGCCGCGCCGTGGCCGAGTATCCCATCGGCGACCCCTCGACGTCGCTCGGGGCAAGGTACGTCGCCCCAGCCGGCGCGCTGTTCCTGATGAGCCAGTACGTGACGCACCGCGACGCGCGCTACTACGCCGAGCCGGAGCGTTTCGATCCCGATCGCTGGACGCCGGAATTTCGCGCGGCCCTGCCGAAGTTCGCGTACTTCCCGTTCGGGGGCGGACCGCGCCAGTGCATCGGCGAGTCGTTCGCGTGGATGGAGCTCGTGCTGATCGTCGCCACGATCGCGCAGCGCTGGCGATTGCGCCTGGTGCCGGGCCATCCCGTCGCGCCGCAGCCGCTCGTGACGTTGAGAGCGAAGTACGGGATGAAGATGGTGGTGAGTAGTCGTTAGTCGTTGGTCGTTAGTCGCCGTTCGCTCGCTGGTGCTCGAGTCCGGCGTCGACTCTGCCCGCGCGCTGGCTCTCGCTGCCGATCTACTGAAGCATCATTCGCCGCTTGAGACTCAGAACAATCGCCAGCGCGGTTTGCGAGATCAGACCGATTAACCACAGCCACCCGCCGTTCGCGAAGTACTGCAGAGCCAGCGCCGCGAGAAACCAGCTCGCGAACAGGGTGGGGCTTCGGCCAAGAAGCTCGTTCCAGAGCAGGCAGAGCAGCACGAGCGACGCGATCGTCGGGAACCAAAAGATGTTCGCGTACGGGAGCATCATGCCAAGTACTTTCAGGACGTCGGCGCGTTCGAGCGCGAGTCCGCCGCTGGAAGATAGAGGAAATAAGCCACAGAGACACGGAGACACGGAGAAAAAACGGACGGTTGAACGCAGAGATCGCTGATCTCGCAGAGTGCGCGCTGGTCGGGATTCGACGGGCGCCGCGAAGCGGCGGCAACGGCATCACAAACCGGCGAACGAGCAAGAGCGACGGTGTTTCATGACTTGCTCGTCCGCCGGTTTGCGACGCCTGATGTCGGCCCGCTGTGCAGGCCGACCCGCCGAATCCTCTTGCGCGCCTCCGTGTCTCGGTGTCTCTGTGGCTTGTTCCTCTTCGTCAGTCTCGTTTCCTTCTTCGAGGGACGCGCGCTCTCCGTGAGCGACAGCGTGTTGCCGTCCGGATCGGTGAACCACGCGACCCGCGCGCCGCTCGGCGAGGACCAGATGCTGAGTTCGTCCTGCGTCATCCACTCATAACGCTGAAACGTGACGCCGCGCTTCACTAGATCTCGAACCGCGCGCGCGATGTCCGGCACGATCCAGCCGAGCACGGTGTAACCCGCGGGCTGGAGTGTTTGCACGATGGCCACGCGGAGCATTGTCCCGCCCGCGTCGAACATGAGCGCGAAGCCGTCCTCGCTGACGAGGTGGAGTCCCAGCGTCTTCGCGTAAAACGCTTTCGCCCGAGATGGATCCGTCGTCGCGACGAACGCGACGATGGGTCGCGATTTCAACATGCCCACCTCGCCTCGTCAGCGCGCCGCTTCCGGCGACTGTGCGCGAGCCGTGAATCGTGCCCTCGCCGAATCTCGTCCGCCGCTTGCGGGCACGAGCTTGCCCACTTTGCCGAGTCCTGTCGGGGGCATCCCGCTGTACAACGTTTCGTATTCGCCGGCACGCGCCTGATACGTTTCATGCCAGAGGCCGACGTCGCCGCGGCTGTTGCCGGTCCGCTTGTTGAACGCCACCCATGCGGGCCAATGCTGACGATCGGTGCTGCGAGCGTACGCTTCGAGATGGTCGAACGACTGCCAGTACTGGACGATGACGCCGAGCCCGTTGATGTATCCCAGGAAACCGCTCTCGGGATGCGCCTCGAGCTCCTTGAGCATCCGCGGCATCGCGAGAAACACCGGGAGCCATTTATGAATCTTCCACGGCTTGTTGATCCGCATGCCGATCAGGAACACCACGAAATCACGGTGGACCTCGGCCGTCATCTTGCTCGGAATCACTTGAGCCATATATGTCGCTCCTCTCGCCCGACGATCGAATTCCGGCGGATGCTAGCATGGCCGCCCCAATGTGCGGGGAGCCGCGCCGTCAGGCGGGGTAGGTGGGGTTCTCGGGAAAAAACCGCGCTCGCTCTCCGCGAGTCTTCCGGTACAGGTTTCGAATCGTGCGTATCTGTCCGCAGTGCATGGCCACGTGAAGGGCCTGATGGTATCCGAGGAAATGCGCCGACACTGGAGACCAGGCCTCGTCGCCGTACGCGGCTGCCGTGCGCTGCTGCAAGCCGGCCAGCGTCGTCGCGCGCAGCACATCGAGGAACGCCGCGTAGATCTCCTCCAATTGCTCGAGATTGCGCCGGCAATAGAGTGGGACCGCGTCGATGTCCTTCTGCAGATCGGGCGTCACTGCTGACAGCATGGCATCGCCTTGCCGCAGGCTGTCGAGATGCCACTGGGCCTCGATGCGAAGGTGCCTGACGATGACGTTGATGCTGTTGCTCTCGGGGAGTGGCCGCCAGTCGATCTCGTCGTCGCCCAGATCGTCGAGCGAGTCCTTCAAAGCCTTCAACACCCGTTGATTCAATTCGCTCACGACGCGCAGCCCCTCGTCCATGGCCCGGATGGTAGCACCCACGCAGTCGTTCTTGAAACCGTCGCGGCGGATTAGAATAAATCCGACATCATGAGTGACCGCGTGGCGCCCACGACGACTGGAATGTTCAGCGGCGTCGATGCCGGCACACCCTGGGCGTTCGAGCCGGCGGACGAGCATTGGCGCCTCCACGATCAGCGCGAAGTGGCTTATTGGTGCTCGCGGCCTCCGGAGGAGCGGCTGGCGCAGGCGCAGCACTATCGCGAGCGAGTCCACGGTCAGTTCGCGGCACCGACCCGATGGTCGTGGCGGTTTGTCGCGCCTGACGAGTGACGCTCCATGGTGGACGAGCCGCGAGAGTCTGCTGACTTCTTTCTCCGCTTCTGCGACTGTCTGAATCGTTTCGACGTCCGCTACGTCGTCGTCGGCAGTGAGGCCGTCGCCTTCCACGGTGCTCCACGGTACAGCGCGGATTTCGACACGTTCGTTCTGGCGACGCGCGCGAATCTGTTTCGGGTTGTGGCGGCGCTGGAAGCATTCGGCCTCACCGAACTGGCGAAAACCGTCGATCCGGAAGTCTGGGCGAAAACCGGGGCGACGCTGCGCGTCGGAGAGGCGCCGACGCAGGTGGACGTCCTGCTCCAACTCAGCGGCGTCGACTTTCACCGCGTCGCGGCCGGCGCCGTCGAAGGCCGCTACGGCGCCGTGCCGGTGCTCTTCATCGGATTCGAGGATCTCATCGCCAACAAGCGCGCCGCCGGCCGCCCGAAGGATCTTGCGGACGTTGACTCATTGGAGCGCCACCGCCGATAGCGTCTTGGCGGGCTCGTCAATCACGCGGTTTCTTCATCCTCGTGGTCTAGAATTGCAACCAACTCTATGAAACGCGCACTCTTTCTCATCGCGATGTTCACGCTGGTTCTGATCACCGCCGTCGTCCGCCCGTCGGCGCGCGCGGGCCAGGCGCCTGCGGGGCAGGCGAGCCTGACCGCCGACGCGCTGAAAGGTCTCGAGTTCCGCAGCATTGGACCGGCGCTCGCCACCGGCCGCATTCAAGACGTCGCGATCGATCCGAAGGATCCGAACGTCTGGTACGTCGCGAGCGCATTCGGCGGTTTCTGGAAAACGACGAACCGCGGCACGACGTTCACGCCCATCTTCGACGAGGGCGGATCGTTCACGCTGTGCTGCGTCGTGATCGATCCGAAGGATTCGAACGTCGTCTGGCTCGGCACCGGCGAGAACACGAGCCAGCGCAGCGCGCACTTCGGCGACGGCATCTACAAATCCACCGACGCGGGCAAGACATGGAAGCGCATGGGCCTCGCCTCGTCTGAGCACATCGGCAAAGTGCTGATCGATCCGCGCAACTCGAACCTCGTCTATGTGGCGTCGCAGGGCCCGCTGTTTTCCGCGGGCGGCGAGCGCGGCGTCTTCAAGACGACCGACGGCGGTCAGACGTGGCGGGCGAGCCTGACGATCAGCGCGGACACGGGCGCCAACGACCTCGCGTTCGATCAGAAGAATCCCGACATCGTTTATGCGTCGGCGTACCAGCGGCGACGAGCGGTCGGCCAGTTGATCGGCGGCGGACCGGAAGGCGGCATTTACAAAACGATGAATGCCGGCAAGACGTGGACGAAGCTGTCGAAAGGTCTGCCGACGGGCGACATGGGCCGCATCGCCCTCGCGACCGACGGTCGCAAGTCGCCGGCGACGGTCTTCGCGTTGATCAACGCGACGGTGAAAGAAGCGGGATTCTATCGCTCGGATGATGCCGGCGCGAGCTGGGCGCGAGTGGGACACATGACGCCGCAGGGAAGGGCAGGTGGGCCGGGGAGGGCTGGTGGGGCGGGGAGGGCTGGTGGGCCGGGTAGGGCGGGTGGGGCGGGTAGGGAAGGTGGGGCGGGTGCGTTTCCGACTGGCGGCGCGCCGGATGATTTCTATCGCGGCGGCGATCCGCAGTACTACTTCGAGCTCTTCGTTGATCCCTACAAGCCGGACACGATTTGGTCCGTCGATACGAATCTCGAGCTGAGCACCGACGGCGGTCACACGTTCAAGCGCGCCGGCTTCGAAGACCTCGGCATGCACGTCGATCACCACGTCGTCGCCTGGGATCCGGTCGACCGGCATCACATGCTCGTCGGCAATGACGGCGGTCTCTACGAAACCTACGACGAGGGCAGGACGTGGCGCTTCTTCGCGAACCTGCCGGTCACGCAGTACTACCGCGTGTCGGTGGACAACGCGAAGCCGTTCTACCACGTCTGCGGCGGCGCGCAGGACAACTGGTCCGAGTGCGGACCGTCGCGCACGATGAATCGTTGGGGTATCCGGACGAGCGACTGGTCCATCGTCGGCGGCGGCGACGGATTCCAGGCGCGCGTCGATCCCGACGACCCGAACATCATTTACGCGCAGTCGCAGGGCGGCAACCTCACGCGGGTTGACGTGCGCAACGGCGAGGTGAAAAACATCCGGCCGCGACAGGCGGCCGGAGCCGCGCCGGAAGAGGGCGAGGAAGGGGCGGGTAGGGCGGGTAGGGCGGGTGGGGCTGGAGCGGCTGGCCCCGCCGGAGCGCGCGGCGATCAGGGGCGCGCGGAGGCGGGAGGCGTTCAGCCGAGCGGGCCCGGGCCCGGCGGCGGTCGTGGTCCTCAGCAGGGACCGATCGTTTCACCAGGCCGCTATCACGCGCAACTTGGACGGCAGACTGGCGCCGACGTCACGGCGATCGGCCAGTCACAGACGTTCACCGTCGTCCCTCTCGAGCGATGATC
>JACPZV010000180.1 GCA_016195295.1 Acidobacteriota bacterium | reverse complement strand
TCGATCGTGGAAGCGCTCGTCGGCAAAGGACACGTCGTGCTGTTCGGCAACGAAGTCAACTGGCGCGGACAACCGCACGGCACGTTCAAGCTGTTGTTCAACGGGATTTACTACGGCAGCGCGGCGTCGAGCGGCAATGGCGCACGGGCGCCTACTGCCGCCTTCCAACTTCAGCCTTCTTCAATATCGGTGAGGTCACGATGAAGACAACACGTGCGGGGCTCGCAATTGGATTGACTTCCTTGCTGGTGGCGGGTCTCGCCGCGCAACGCGGGCGCGGCAGCACACAGTCGATGCCGACCACGCCGACACCGCCCGGTCCGCCGCGCGTGGAAGAACTCAAGCGTGAGGCGGCGGCCGAGGTCGAAAGCCAGCGCGTGTTCACGCAGCAGATGGTCGACCAGGTGTTCAGTTTCGGCGAGCTCGGGTTCCAGGAATTCGAGACGTCGAACTACCTGACCGGCATCCTCGAGAAAAACGGCTTCAAGCTCGAGCGCGCCTACGCCGGCATTCCAACGGCGTGGACGGCGACGTGGGGGTCGGGCAAGCCGGTCATCGCGATCGGGTCGGACATCGACGACATTCCGCAGGCGTCGCAGAAGCCCGGCGTCGGCTACAAGGATCCGATCATCGAGGGCGCGCCCGGACACGGCGAAGGTCACAACTCCGGCGTGCCGCTCAACATCACGGCGGCGCTCGCTGTGAAAAAAATCATGGAACGCGAACATCTGCCCGGCACGCTCAAGCTGTGGCCCGGCGTCGCCGAAGAGCTCGTGGGCGCGAAGATGTACTTCATCCGCGCCGGCATGTTCCGCGACGTCGACGTGTCTTTATTTGCGCATGTCGGCGCGAATCTGGGCGTGAGCTGGGGCGGCGGCTTCGGCACGGGCCTCCAATCGGTGGAGTACACGTTCAAGGGCGAGAGCGCCCATGCGGCGGCCAATCCGTGGCGCGGCCGCTCGGCCCTCGACGCGGTCGAGCTGATGGACGTCGGCTGGAACTTCCGTCGCGAGCACCTGCGCCTACAGCAGCGCTCGCACTACGTGATCCCCAACGGCGGAGACCAGCCGAACGTCGTCCCGTCGAACGCGAGCGTCTGGTACTACTTCCGTGAGACGGATTATCCGCACATCAAGGAGCTGCGCGAGATCGGCGACACGATGGCGAGAGCCGCGGCGATGATGACGAACACGGAGGTGTCGTCGAGGATCCTGGGTGCCGCCTGGCCGCAGCACATGAACAAGACCGTCGCCGAAACGATGTACGCGAACATCCTCACCATCGGCCTCCCGAAGTGGGACGAGGCGGACGTGACGCTGGCGAAAGGTATCCAGCGCGAGTTGAAGCAGCCGCAGGTCGGACTGGCGACGCAGCTCGGCGCGCTGCGCGGCGGTCTCGATCCCGAGCAGAACATGGGCGGGCCGTCCGACGACATCGGCGACGTGTCGTGGAACGTGCCGACCGTGACGTTGAGTTACCCGGCGAACATTCCGAACCTTCCGGGCCACAACTGGGCCAACGCCATCGCGATGGCCACGCCGATCGCGCACAAAGGCGTGACCGCCGGCGCGAAAGTGCAGGCGATGACGATCATCGACATGCTCATGCGTCCGGAGCTCGTCCAGTCGGCGTGGGACTATTTCAAGAACGTGCAGACAAAAGATCAAAAGTACGTGCCGTTCATCACCGACAAAGACGAACCGGCCACCTGGCTGAACGCGAGCATCGAAGACAAGTACCGGCTTGAGATGAAGAAGTATTACTACGATCCGACCAAGTACAAGACGTACCTCGAACAGCTGGGAATCAAATATCCAACTGTTCGCTGACGGAAATGCAACCACGAAACCACGAAAGAGATCCATGTTGGTTTTTTGTGATTTCGTGTCTTCGTGGCCTAAGGCGCTGGTACTAACTCTGGCGATGGGATGAAACTGTACAGATGTCGCCCGACGATTTCCTGAATCACGACGTCGGGGCGCTCCTCCCTGACGAGGTCGGCGTCGAAGTCGTCTTGCCAGACGTAGACCGCGCGGCTGAAGTGTTCCGAGAAAAACGGCACGAGCCGCGACGCAAACGAATCGCGAAAGATCACCGCGCGTGGCAGTGACGGGTCGTCGATCTCGGTGACGATCCGTCCCAGTTCGTCTGTCGGTGCGGCGCCGTTCGGCTCGACGACGCGAGCGCGCCGCGGGCGTCGGGACACGAGCGTCATGTCGATCTCGCGCAGCACGCGCGAGAGCCCCATCATCCTTCCCAGATCCATCGCGGGCTCGTCGCGATCGACCGCGTCGAAGTCGTCGCGCGACCACGCAGGCGGCGTCGATGGCACGCGCAGCCGTACGGCGTCGATGATCTGCCGATAGGCGGCGAGCGCGCCGCGATCGTTCCAGTGCGTGTCGGTGCGCTGATAGATGCGCTCGCGCGCCTTGGCCTTGAAGACCGCGGGCCGGACGTCGACGGCGACTCCCAGATCCTGCAGCGCGGTGAAGAGCTGGTCCGTTCGCGACAGATCGCCGACGCGCATCAACGTCGACGGCATTTCTTCCGCGTAGATGACGTGCTTGTCCGGCGCGACCGTGAACACGTACGCAACGCCGCGTCCCCGCAGCCAGTCGCGCGCGCGCGCGATCGCCTTGCGCCAATTGGCGATCGCCCCAGGCGTCATCGGATCGATCTGCGCGAAGTCGTCTATCGACCCATCGTCCGCGTAGAACAACCAGCCGTCTCGCCCCTTGACGACTGCCGCCGACGGCGAGACGCGCAACAGGGACAATCGGCTTTCGCCGTACCAGCGAACGAGCGTCGCGCGAAAGCCGAAGTGATCGCCGAACCAGGCGACGGGACGATTCCAGTGAAACGCCGCCAGTTCCCGATTCTCCGCGGCCGGATCGCCGCCGTCGCGACCGGCGAGATTCGCGGCGAGTGGGAGCGAGATCACGGTCACGAAGGCGATGGCGAGCGAGGCTTTCATAAGAAACGGAAATAGATGAACGGGTTGTAGGTCCGTGCGGCGATATGCATCACCGACGTAAGAAGAATCGCAACGAGCATGGCCATGCTGGCGAGCGACGCGCTCCACGCCACACTCGGCGTCTTCGAACGTGACAACCGCGCGGCGAGCGCCGGCACCCACGGCGTCGATCCGATTGCGCCGGCCGCGAGCGCGAGCCAGAGCTCGGACGTCAGGTACCACTGCACGGTGTACGGCGTCGGCGCCGCCGTGGTCAGGCCGGCGAGCGCTTTGAGAAAGGCGAGAGCGCCCGACAGCGTCTCCGCGCGAAAGAACACCCAGCCGATCATCACGACGAGCAGCGCGTACGCGTGGGGCCAGATTGGCCAGGAACGAATGCCGGGTCCAGAAGGACCCGGCCTACTGATGGAGGAAGCGGGGTGTGTGGAGCTGTAGGGCGGGTCCTTTCGGACCCGCCGGAACCTGACTCGCTCGATGACGAGGAACGTGCCATGCCACAGACCCCAGACGACGAAGTGCCAGCTGGCGCCGTGCCAGAGGCCGCACAGGAAGAACACCGTCACGAGATTGCGGTACTGCCTCGCTACGTTGACACGATTCCCGCCGAGCGGGATGTAGAGGTAGTCGCGAAACCACGTCGACAGCGAGATGTGCCAGCGCCTCCAGAATTCCTGCACGCTCGCGGCGACGTACGGCCAGCGGAAGTTCTCGGGAAAACGGAAGCCGAACATGCGCCCGAGGCCGATCGCCATGTCGGAGTAGCCGGAGAAGTCGAAGTAGATCTGGAGCGTGTAGCAGACGAGGCCGAGCCACGCGTGCGCCGCGGAGAGTTGATCGGCCGGCATCGCGAAGATGCGATCGGCGGGTCCGGCGACGACGTTCGCGATCAGGACTTTCTTGCCGAGCCCGATGACGAACCGTTGCACGCCGTACGCGAAATCGTCGAGCACGACGCGGCGTCGCGCCAGCTGATCCGCGATATCGCGATACCGGATGATGGGGCCGGCGATGAGCTGCGGAAAGAGCAGCAGGTAGAGCGCGGCGTGAACCGGGCTCTTCTGCGCGACGGCATCGCGCCGGGACACGTCGACGACGTAGGAGATCGCGTGGAAGGTGAAGAACGAGATGCCGATCGGCAGCAGCACGCGAGGCAGCGCCACTGGCTGGAGGTGGAGCACGCCGAGCACGGCATTCACATTGTCCGCGAAGAAGTTCGCGTACTTGAAGATGCCGAGCACGACGAGATTGACCGTGATGGCCGCGGCGAGCCGCCCGCGCGCCGCCGGCATGCCGTGCGCCCGATCGATGGCGATCGCCATCCAGTAGTTGAAGGCGATCGACGCGAGCATCAACAGCGTGAACCAGCCGCCGCCGGTCGCGTAGAAGATGACGCTGGCGATCAGCAGAAGCCAGTTCGCGTACGACGCGTGGTCGCGCGAGAACGTGGCGAAGTAAAGCCCGAGGAGCAGCGGGAGAAAGAGAAAAAGAAATGTGGGTTCGGTGAAGAGCACGGAGCGATAAGGGCTGAGAGCTGAGGGCTGAAGGCTGGGAGCTGCGCCTACGGCTTCGCTGTGAAAATCAGGATGTGCTGCCGCGGCAGCACCTCGTCCACCTTCGAGAGCGTGAAGCCCTCGGCTTCCACTTCCATCTTCGCTTCGGCCACCGTCATCTTGTGCTCGAGTTTGATGGGCACTGTCGGATCTTCCTTGCGGTACTCCAGCAGCACGAGCCGGCCGCCTGGTTTGAGCGCCGCGCGCAGGCCCCGCAGCATCGCCTGCGGCTGCGAGAACTCGTGATACACGTCAATCAGCAGCTCGAGGTCGACCGACTCGGGCGGGAGCCGCGGATCGTCGATCGCGCCTTGCACGAGAATCACGTTGGCGATTTTTTTCGCCGCCAGCCGTTTTGCGAGCATCTGCAGCATCTGCGGCTGGATGTCGTTCGCGTAGACCTTGCCCGTCGGGCCCACGCGCGACGCCAGCTTCATGGTGATGTAGCCGGAGCCGGCGCCGATATCGGCGACCGACGCTCCCTTGGCGATTCTCAGCACGCTGATCGCCATGTCCGGATCTTCTTCCTCCTCGCGCTCGTGGCGCTCGAGCCAGTCCGCGGCCTGCCAGCCCATGACCGGCGCGAATCGCCGTCCGCTGATCGGATGGACGCCGGGTGTCTGCGCGACGAGACTCGCCG
>JACPZV010000130.1 GCA_016195295.1 Acidobacteriota bacterium | reverse complement strand
GGTTGGTCGTGCTCGATAACGTCGACATGCTCGGACGACCGGGCGGTCGAGCGCTGCACGAAGAGACGCCACCGAATCCCTGCAGTCGCAAGGGCGAACAGCAGTACACGGCAACGCGTGTGTCATCTCGGTAACGCCTTTCCGGTCTCGTGCTTTCCACCCTTTGACGAGCGGCTTGCGATCTCCCGATTTGTGTAGATCCCCAAAAAGATTTGATTCGCGCGTCGTGGTGCCGTGACGTCATCTTCATAACGCATCCCCAGAATGGTCCTCCAAGTGCTCAAGGATTCTCGGCGACGGCATGGGCGATTCAGAGATCACCATCGCACGAAATTACCACGTCGGCGCCGCTGGCCGGCTCGTGATGGATACGCTGCCGCTGACGGGCGCGTACACCACGTACGCCGTGCAAGAAACAAGTCCGGCGTTACCTGATTACGTGACGGATTCGGCCGCGAGCGGAACCGGCTGGGCCACGGGGTTCAAGACCAGCAACGGTCGGATCTCGACGATCGCCGGTTCGACAGGCGTTTCACCTCTGACGACCATTCTGGAACTGGCGCAGCGCGCTGGGCTGCGGACTGGCAATGTCACGACCGCGGAGCTCACGGATGCCACGCCGGCCGTGCTCAACGCCCACGTCAACGAGCGTGCGTGTCAAGGGCCAGCCAACATGGCTGGGTGTGCCGTGTACAAAAAAGAGGTGGGTGGTCCTGGCTCGATCGCGGAGCAGACGATCGATCACCACGTCGATGTGCTGCTCGGCGGAGGCCGTCAGCGGTTCGCGCAGACAATTACCGGTGGTCCGCACGCCGGCAAGACGGTGATTCAGTCGGCGGAACTGCAGGGGTACAACCTTGTCTATGACGAGGTGGGTCTCTCGGCGGCATTGGCCGGCAAACGACTGCTCGGTCTCTTCAACAACGGCAACATGACGCTGGAATGGACGGGTGCTCAGGCTGCGCCGTTCCCGGGCAGCGGACCGCAGGTCTGCACCGAAGGGCAGCGCGAGCTACTGACCAACGAGCCTTCGCTTGCGGAGATGACGACCAAGGCTCTGGAACTCCTCGAAGGCGACGACGACCGCGATGGCCGGCCTGGATTCTTCCTGCAGGTCGAAGGCGCATCCATCGACAAGCAGGACCACGTCGAGAATCCCTGTCAGCAAATCGGTGAAACGATCGCGTTCGACGAGGCCATCAACGTCGGTCTCGAATTCGCCAAGCGCCATCCTCAGACGCTGATCATCGTGACGGCCGACCACGCCCACACCAGCCAAATCGTTCCTGTCGTGAGTGCGAGCGAAGCCTTTCCCCGTCCGGGGTTCCTGAGCACGCTGTTCACGCACGACGGCGCCAAGATGACGGTGAACTATGCGACTCGGGCCCACCTGCAGTCGCAAGATCACACCGGCGCGCAGGTGCGCATCGCCGCGCAGGGGCCGCAGGCCGCCAATGTCGCTGGCGTGACCGATCAAACGGACCTGTTCCGGACAATGGCCCGAGCGTTAGGTTTGATGCGTTAGAGAAGTAGCGTCGATCGGAAGGCTGGGCGTTGAGCCCGGCCTTTCGTTTTTGTGTCGCTCGCCAATCACACCCCCGATAGTCAACCAACCAGTGCCCCGACGTGGCGCCCCGGCGTCATCGTCACACCGATTTGATGCCGCTGTCACGCAGCGATAACAACAGCCGTCTATCGTCGTTTCGTCGGGGTTCTCCTCTTTAACCTGTGAGGTTTTCGATGTCATCGAATCCGAGAGTCGTCCGACGATTCGTCGCTGGGGTCACCTTCCTCTTGGTCGCCGCCCTCCCAGCCGTGGTGATGGCGCAAGCTGAATCGGGCGCCGCTGCCATCACAGGGACGATGCTGGACCCCGACGGCAAGCCGATCGCCGGCGCCGCCGTCGTCGTCAGAAATACCAGAACTGGCTACAACCGGGCGCTCGTCACTGACGGGACCGGCCACTTCAACGCAGCCGCCATGCCCGTGGGCTCTTACACCGTCGACGGCCAGGCGCCAGGTTTCGCGACCGTCCACGAGGAAGGGCTCGTCCTCAAGGTCGGTCAAACCGAAACAGTGACCCTGCGCATGAGCCTTGCACCAGTGACGGAACAGGTGACGGTGACCGCCGAAGCCACACGCCTCGACGCGTCGAATGCCGCGGCGGGCACCAGCATCAACTTGAAGGCCATCGCTGATCTGCCTATTCGGGGGCGCAACTTCACCGAGTTCGCGCAGCTCACGCCCGCCATCGTTCAGGAGTCCGATCGCTCCGGCCTTGTCATCTTTGGACAGCGCTCGATCAACTCCAACGTGTCGATCGACGGCATCGACTTCAACGACTCGCTACAGGGCAACCAGCGCGGTGGCAACGAGGCCGTGTTTTTCTTCCCCCAGGCCGGCGTGCAAGAGTTTCAGGTGGTCCGCAGCGGCGCCGGCGCGGAGATCGGCCGTACGTCTGCTGGCTTCGTGAACGTGGTGACCAAATCGGGCACCAACACACCACACGGCGAGGCGTTCTACTTCAACCGCAACAAGTCGCTGACATCGGCCGACGCCTTCGACCAGAAACTGAACAACCAGCAGAACCAGTTCGGCGGATCGATAGGCGGCGCCCTCGTGCCGGACAAGACGTTCCTCTTCCTCGCAGGCGAGCAGAATTTCCTTCGGGTGCCCTTCGTGGTGAAGTTTCAGGATCAGGCCGCTGCAGTCGTCGTGCCCGCCGCGTTCAAGGCGCTCGAAGGCGAACAGCACGGAACGAATAATCCGACGGCGCTCTTCGGCAGACTCGACATGCACGTCACGCCCGGTCAGACGCTGAACCTGCAGTACACCTACAGCCGGCTGCGTGGCGAGAACTTCAATTTCGATTCTCCGCAGCAGGATACAGCGGCGTCGGCCAACTACACGCGTAAGAACAGAAGCAACGGGATCAAGGCGGGTCTGGTCTCGGTGCTGAGCTCGCGCATCGTCAACGAAGCCCGCCTGCAGGCGGCGACCGACAACCGGGACGAGCAGCCGAACGTGCTGACCCCACAAATTGTCATCACCGGCTTCGGCACGATTGGGGGCGATAGGGACCGCCCGCGCGTTTTCAACTCCACGCGATATGAAGCGACTGACAATCTGTCGATCGTGACCGGTTTACACCAAGTGCGTGTGGGCTTCGATTTCAATGCGAACCAGCAGGAGCAGCGGCGGGAGTCGAACATCCTGGGCCGGTACGACTACAAATCGCTGGCCGATTACGTGGCCGGCAAGATCAACCGCTACCGACAGACCGTGCCCGGCTTCGACCCAAACGATCTGCTCTACCGTGGCACGCAGCGCGAGCTCGGAGTGTTCGCGCAAGATCAAATGACGCTGGGCCGGGACGTCACGCTGACGGCCGGGCTGCGCTGGGATGGTCAGTGGAATCCGCAGCCGACCCGGCCGAATCCCGCGATTTCGTACACGGCAGCGATTCCGAACGATCTGAACATGTGGCAGCCCCGCCTCGGTCTGGCCTGGAACGCCAACGGCGCCGGACGAACGGTGGTGCACCTGTCGGCGGGTCTCTACGACGCTCGGACGCCAGGGAACCTGTTCCAGCGCGTATTCACCGATAACGGCATCACGACCGTAGCTGTCGACAGCAAGACCGATCCGTCGGTCATCGCGCTCGTGCAAAACGGGAGCGGCCTGACTTCAGCGCCGGCGGGCCTAACAGTGGCCGCGCCCCGCATCTTCGGCTTCGACCCGAGCTTCAGCAATCCCCGATCGGTGCAGCTCGCCGGCTCCATCGATCAGCAGCTCGCACAGGGCCTGGTTCTGGCCGTCGGGTACATCCACCAGGCGACCTCGAACCTGCAGCGCCGCCTCGATCGGAATCTGTTCCCACCGACCATCGACGCGACCGGCATGCCGATCTACCCGACCGTTCGGCCGAATCCCGCGATCGGCGTGCTATCGATCAATGAATCGACCGCCAATGCCCGCTACAACGCCCTCACGCTCACGGCGACCCACCGCACGTCGCACACGCAGCTGCAAGTCAACTACACCCTGGCGGGCAACAAAGACGATGACTCGAACGAGCGGAACTTCAGCCGCGAGGTGACGCTGAACGTGTTCGATCCGGAAGCCGAATACACCTGGTCGAAGCAGGACGTGCGGCACAGTGTCAACGCGAGCGGCGTGCTGAATCTGCCGGGGAGCTGGACGCTCGGCGCCATTCTCATGGCTCGATTGGGCATGCCGTACACGGCCGTCATCGGCTTCGACACCCAAAATGACGGCAACGATGACAACGACCGCGCGATCATCAGCGACCGCGTGTCGGACCGCAACGCGTTCCGCCAACCGAGCTTCTTCAACCTGGATCTGCGGTTGGTCAAACAGTTGTCGTTCAGCGGCCGGCGTCTGGATCTGGTCGCCGAGGTGTTCAACGCGACCCGCGCCTCGAACAAACACTACGGCAACGACAGCATCAGCGCGTTCGGCACGGCCGC
>JACPZV010000129.1 GCA_016195295.1 Acidobacteriota bacterium | reverse complement strand
TCGGATCGATCTCGCCCGCTCTGGTGAACGCGCGCTCCGCGCCATCGGTGTCATCGCGATCGAGCAGCCACAGGCCGAGGCGCAGGTAAGCAGGCGCGTAGGTCGGATTCAGCTCGATCGCCCGGCGCACGTTGCGAACCGCGTCATCAGTGCGGCCGCTGCGCGCCTGCACGAACGCCAGGCGATACCACCATTTCGCATCCGAACCCTGGATCGACGTCGCGGCGGCGTACGCGTCGCGGGCCGCGCCGACGATGCCGTTCGCCTCGCAGATCATGCCAAAGCGTTCCCATCGCCACGCGTCGCGTGGATCTTGCGCGAGGCTGTCGAGTGCTTGGCGTGCGGCGTCCGCCACCTCGGGCGCGATCGCGCCGAGGCTCTCCACGCGCGGCAGAGACGGCCCTGCGGCGCGCGCGGAGAAGAACACGGCAAGCGCTGCCGCAAGCACGAGCGCAGCCGACGCGATGGCGAGTGCGGCTGGAGTGCGGACGAGTCTCGAGGAAACCGGCTGGCGGGGGGAAAGATGGCGTCGACGCGCTGAAGGCACTGAAACGGCGGGGATCTTGAGCTGGAGGCTCGAGGCTGGGGACTAGAGGCTAAGGGATGGTCCCACCCTAGTCTCTAGCCTCCAGCCCCTAGCCTCTTCAAAAAAGATCTACCAGTCGAACCTCACACCGAACCGGGCAATGCGCGGGCCGATGATCGTCGACGGCAGCAGGAACGATGTACCCGAGGCCCAGGCGATGTTCGACGCCGCGGAGTTGTTCCCGAGGTTGTAGGCGTCGGCAAATGGCGACAGCGTCCGGCCGTGCGGGAGCCGCAACACGCGCTCCACACGGATGTCGAAGACGGTGATGTCCTCCTGTCGGCGAGAGTCGATCGGCTCGGCCAGGATTCGTTGGGACGCGTAATTGAGCCGCGCGAGGAACGTCCGCCCGAACGGCTGGCCGGACTGATACCGCAGCGCCGGCGTGACGCGGAGCCCCCAGAGCGCTTCGATCGTGCCGTTGATCTTGGCCGACCACGTCGTGAAGTTGTAACGCCCGCCGTCGGTGTTGATCAGCTCGTTCGGGTTCGCCGCGATTGACAGGGTCCGGAGGTTGTTGCCGAAGTAGCCCGTATCCTGATCGCGGTTCCACCGATACGCAAACGAGGCCTGCAGCGACCAGTGGCCGGACATCCGCTTGGTGCCGACGACTTCGAGGTTGTGGAACTCGGCAACACCCGGCAGGTTCTGCCGCCGGTTCAGCGTCGGCAGGCTGAGCCGCGCCGGATCCAGGCCGAGCGCCCGGATCTCGGGCCCGTCGTCACTCGTTCCCACGATGTTGTCCGGTCCGGGATCTCGAATCGTCGTTGGCTGATTGAACGCGTCGAACGGGCGGTTCGCGTTGAACAGGACGTTGAAGTTGTCGATACGTCGATAGACGTAGCCGCCGTGCAGGCCGAAGTTCGGGATGATCTCGCGCTCGACCGACGCCGCCACCTCGTCGGTCCGCTGATCCTGGAGATTCGGATCGAGTTGGGCGCTCCCGACGCCACCGCGCGAAGTCGACAGTTGCCCCTCCTCGCCAGGATCCCAGACGCCGTTGCCGTTGAGGTCTCGCCACGCGTAGCGCTTGAACCAGTCGGGCGAGTTCAGGTTGACGTCCTGCGAGATGTCGGTGCCAGGGTTCCACCAGTAGCGCGCGTAATTGAACTTCAGGACCGTCTTGCCGTCGCCGGACAAATCGTAGGTCGCACCGAGACGCGGCGCCGGCAGGTTCCACGTGATCAGGTTGTCGTTGGCGGCGAACGTCAGTTGCGCCGTGTTGAAGCGTCCGACCGGTGGCCCCACCTGTTCGGGACTGAAGGTTCTGTACCGATCGAGCCGTACGCCAAGGTTCAGTGTGAGCCGGGGGGTCAGCCGCCACGTGTCCTGCACGTAGCCGCTGATGGTCCAGAGGCCGTTCTGGGAATTCGACGGCGTCTGGAAGAGGAGCACTTCGGTGGGCGCGCCGTTGTTCAGCACGTGCAAGACATCGCCCGGGACGACGCCGTTCACGCCCTCGCCGCGGATGAACGTGAAGGTCTCGTGCAGCAGCTCGCCGCCGACCTTGAAGTTGTGGCTGCCGCCCCAGTTATCCTTGAAGTAGCTGGCGGAGCCAAGCACCTGGTTGCGGGTCGGGATGTTGAACCAGCCGTCACGGTTGCCACCGCGCACCAGGTTGTTCCCGATGTCCTGGAACGCCGGCGCCTCCGTGCGCCGGAAGTTCGGCCAGATGTACCTGAACTGGCCGCCGCGCATCTCGAAGAACAGCCGGTCGGTGACGATGCGGTCCCATCCCACCTTGTACGTATGGCCCCAGTAGAGCTGCTCCCACGTCGAGTCCTCGCTGAGGTGGCGTGCGACGAGCGCGCCGACGAGGAACGTGTCCATCCGGTTCGGCTGCGACTTGCGGCCGCCCGCCGCGTACCCGGTGAGCTTGTTGTTCGCGCTGAGCGCGTAGGTGACTTTCCCCGATAGATTACGCAACCCGGTTTCGAACGGCTTGACGGGAAAGTTCGGCAGACGCGACTGAATGTTCTGATCGCGAGCCGAGAAGTACCACCACAGCTTGTCCTTCTTGATGAAGCCGCCGATGTCGGCGTTGACATCATGATACGCCGTCAGGCTATTCAAGTCCGAGGGCTTCAGGTTTCCGCAGTTGTTGCCCGGACAGAGGTTCGTCCGCGCGTCGTCGATGTTGCGCGCCTGGATCGTCTCGTTCTGATAGTCGGAATACACGCGGCCGTGGTAGGTGTTCCCGCCCGATTTCGCGACGAACTGCGAAACCACCCCGGGCGTCGGGACCTCGGCGCTGTGCGAAGCCGTGCCGACCGAGACTTCGTCGATGGACCCATAGTCGTAATAGTAGCCGGCCGCGCTCGTGCCTTCGGTGTTGACAATGCCTTCGACCATCGGCCGGTGCTGGGCCGACTTGGTGTCGTAGGCGAAGTAGCCGGTCTGCGTGCCGGCCGCGCTTCCGGCCACGTCGATGCGCGACAACTGAATCGCCGGCGCCGCCGCCAGGACGGTCCAGAAGTCGCGCGCGTTCGTCGTCAACTTCCTCAAGGCGGGCGCCGAGGATCTCTCGACGCGCTTCGCGTCGAAGGACGAGGACAAGTTCCGTGACGTGCGCTGGGACCCCGCGCC
>JACPZV010000128.1 GCA_016195295.1 Acidobacteriota bacterium | reverse complement strand
TGCTGGTCGGGATCTCCACGGGAATATCGGGACAGGATCGAGCCGGCTCCTCGCGCCCGCCGTCTTCGACCACTGGGGTCAATGGCGACTGGACGCACTACACCGCGGACGTGCGCGGGACCAAGTACTCGCCGCTCGATCAGATCAACGCCACCAACTTCGGCAGGCTCGAGGTGGCGTGGCGCTTCAAGACCGACATGCTGGGACCGCGTCCTGAGTACAAGCTGGAGGGGACGCCGCTCGCGATCAACGGCGTGCTGTATACCACCGGCGGCACGCGGCGGTCCGTCGTCGCGCTCGACGGGAAAACCGGCGAGCTGCTGTGGGCGCACAGCCTGCGTGAGGGGCGTCGCGCCGGCATCGCGCCGCGGCAGTTGTCGGGCCGCGGGCTCTCGTACTGGAGCGACGGGCGCGGCGACGACCGCATCCTCTACATCACCACTGGCTACCGCCTCGTGTCTCTCAACGCGCACACCGGTTCGATGATCAGCGCGTTCGGCACGAACGGCGTCCTCGATCTGAAGCAGGGCGCCGTATTCGGCGCCGGCCAGCAGATCGATCTGGAGACCGGCGAGATCGGTCTGCACGCGACGCCAACCGTGGTCAAGGACGTCGTGATCATCGGGTCCTCGTTCCGCGAGGGTGCAACCGTCAGCACGCACAACAACACGAAAGGCCTCGTGCGCGCGTTCGATGTGCGCACGGGAAAGCTGCTCTGGACGTTCAACACCATTCCGATGCCCGGTGAGTTCGGCAACGACAGCTGGGAGAGAGACTCGTGGGCGATCAACGGCAACAACGGCGTCTGGACACAAATCACGGTCGACGAGGATCTGGGTCTGGTGTACCTGCCGGTCGAGACGCCCACGTCGGACTTCTACGGCGGCCACAGACCGGGGAACAACCTGTTTGCCGAGAGTCTGGTCTGCGTCGATCTGAAGACGGGCGTGCGGAAATGGCACTTCCAGCTGGTGCACCACCCGATCTGGAACTACGACATGTCGTCGGCGGCGATTCTGGCGGACATCAACGTGAACGGACGCGCGATCAAAGCCGTCGCGGTGCCGGGCAAGCAGGCCTTCCTCTGGGTCTTCGATCGCGTGACGGGACAGCCGGTGTGGCCGGTCGAAGAGCGTGCGGTGCCGCAGTCCGACGTGCCGGGCGAGAAGACGAGTCCGACGCAGCCGTTCCCGACCAAACCGCCGGCCTACGCGCGGAACTACCTGAAAGTGCCGGACGATCTGATCGATTTCACGCCGGAGCTGCGCGCGCAGGCGCTCGAGAATCTCAAGCGGTACAAGGTCGGGCCCTGGATGTACAACCCGGCCGTGCTCGGCGACGTCAACGGAATTCTCGGTGCGATCAACATGGGGAACGCGGTCGGCGGCACCAACTGGCCGGGCGTCGCCTACGATCCGGAGACCCACACGATCTACGCTCAAGCGAACAACGCCGGCATCACGGCGACGTCGCTCGTCGCGCCGCCGCCGAGTTTCTCGGACATCCGGTACGTGTCGGGCGTCGCGGGGCGGCCGTTCACGGAAGTCCTGGGACCGGGTGATTGCTGCGCGGCCGATTCGCCGCGCGCGCAGGCGCAAGCCGCGGCTGCAGCCGCGGCGGCGGCAGCAACGGCGGCGGCGGCGGCGGCTCCGGCAGCAGGTGGTGGCGGTCGCGGTGCCGGCGGCGGATTGACCGTCGACGGCCTGTCGATTCTCAAACCGCCGTACGGAACGATCTCCGCGATCAATCTCGACCGCGGCGAGATCGTCTGGCAGGTGCCGCACGGCGACACGCCGGACAACGTGCGCAATCACCCTGCGCTGAAGGGCCTGACGATTCCGAAGACAGGCCAGGTCGCCGCGGGCGGCATCGGGCTCATGGTGACGAAGACGCTCGTCGTGATGGGCGATCCGCAGATCACGACGACGCCCGAGCATCCGCGCGGCGCGATGTTCAGGGCGTACGAGAAGGCCGCCGGCAAGGAAGTCGGCGCGATGTGGATGGCGGCGCCGCAGAGCGGCTCGCCGATGACCTATCTCGCGGATGGAAAGCAGTACATCGTCGTGGCGATCAGCGGCGGCAACTATTCAGGCGAGTACGTGGCCTTCACGCTGCCGGCTCGATGAAGACGAGGAGCTAAAAGTAGAACTTGATCGCGAACTGCATCTCACGCGGATCGCCGAGCGTGCTGGTGATCTTGCCGAACGCGTTCAGGTTCGACACGCTCCGGCCGGGGAATCCCCAGTTGATCCAGTTGAACAGGTTGAACGTCTCGACGCGGAACTCGAGGCGCCGATCGCCCATCGGGAGCGACCGGAACACGGACAGATTCATCGACTTGGACCCCGGCCCTCGGACCGTGTTCGACCCGCAGTTGCCGTAGGTGAAGTTGGCCGGCACCTTGAACGCCGTGGGGTCGAACCAGCCGTCGATCGTCTGGTCGAACCCGGACGGCACAGGATCGCCCACGCAGTCGGCGCGCGAGATGCGGCCGGACCCCGTGTTCTGACGATCGTTCGACGTGATGGTGAACGGGCGCCCGTCGCTGAGACTCAGGATGCCGTTGACGACCCAGTCGTTCACGATGGCGCCGGCGACGCCCTTCGGATGGACGCGGCGCCCGCGGCCGACCGGCAGATCGTAGATAAAGCTCGTCACGAAGCGGCGCGGGATGTCGAACGCGAGCGGCCCGTAGTCCTTCTCCATGGCGTAGCCGGAGCCCGGAAAATTGCCCACGGCGCCGCCGCCGGCGCTCAGATGATCGAGGAAGTCGCCCTGCGCGCGGCTCCACGTGTAGGCCACCGAGAAGCCCAGACCGGCGGTGAACCGCCGCCGCAGTGCGAGCTGCAGCGCGTGATAGTCGGCGCGGCCGTTGGTCACGATCTGCTCGAGATAGGCCGACCCGAATCCGTACTTCGCATAGGGAAAGGTCACGGGTCCCACGCCCGGCGTGGTGATGATGCCCTCGTTGAGGTTGCGCAGGCGCCGGCCGTTGCGCGTGATGTTGCCGACGTACTCGATCGACGCCACGGTATTCCACCCGAGATCCTGTTCCGGCCCGATGCTGAACTGCTGAACGATGGGCGTCTGCTGGTTCGGATCCTGGATGCGCCACTGCACCCGCGATTTGTCCACCGTCGATGCGTTCAGCGGCGTGAACCCCTGGCTGAGGATCAGCGCCGGCGGATCGTTGGCCGAGTTCGCGGTGATGGCCACGTCGACGAGCTGCGGCAGGTTGAGACCGAGCTGGCTCTCGCTGCCGTAGCGATCCTGCTGCTGGTAGAAGATGCCGTAGCCGCCCCGTAGGACCGTGCGCGGCGAGGCCGACCACGCGAAGCCGGCGCGCGGCGCGAAGTCCTTGCGCTCGGGATTGATGAGCGTCCGGTCGTAGACGCTGCCCGAGTCCTTCGCGACCACGATCTCGCCGGTCTCCGGGATGATGTTCGTGAGCTGGTTGTTCGCGTCGAACATCGGCGTGAAGTACTCGTAGCGCAGCCCGTAGTTGATCGTCAGGCTGCCGGTCGCGCGCCAGGCATCCTGCGCGTAGAGCTGCGAGCCGTTCGAGTAGAGATCGGGCTCGTGAAAGAGCGTGAGCCGCTGCGTGCTCGAAAGCCCCAGCAGGAAGTCGCCGATGCCGAACCCGGTGTACCGGCCGTCGGCGAAGTTGAGCTCGCCGTTGAGCGACTGCAGGTCGATGTAGTGCACCATGTCGCGGCGCCACTCGAACCCGACCTTGTAGTTGTGGCTGCCGCGGTTCCACGACACGTTGTCGGCCACCTGCAGCACCTGCGACGTCTGGAACTGGGGGCGGAAGAACGGCCCGCCCAGGCGCGTGAACCGGGCAATGGGCATGTGCGGCAGGCCGCCAAAGAATTGCGGATCCCGCGGCACGCCCTTGATGCCGTACTGAGTGTCGGCGTCGATCCCGAACGACGGTTGGACCGAGTCGCCGCGGATCCGGTTCCACGCCGCGTGGAACTCGCTGAAGAGCGTGCTGCCGAACACGTGCGACCACCCGCCGACGGCATTCTGACCGCGAATAAGCATGTTGCTGGCGAAGTCGCCCGATGCGATCGGATCGTCGAGGAGCGGCGGCTCCCGGCGGTTCGTGTTCTGGAAGCTGTAGCGCACGAACATCTGGTCGCGGTTCTGCGTCAGGGTGTGATCGGCGCGAAGATCGAACTGGTTGATGTCGTAGTTGAGGATCCCGTTCGACACGTAGTTATTGGTCACGAACCCGCCGGCAATTCCCTGCTGCGCGATGGCGGCCGGTACGTTCGGCATCGGGTACAGCCCGATGAGCTTGGCCGCCACCGGATCCCAGCACGTGCTTCTCACGGTCTTGTTGACCGCGTTCACGCATCCGGCAGTCACGAACGGATTGACCGCCGTCATCGCGCCGGTCAGCTCGGTGAACACGCCCTGACGCATCAGCGGCGTCGGCACCGTCGCCGACTGCGACAGCGCGCGCGACATGTCGGTCCGCTGATAGTCGCCGAAAAAGAACGTCCGGCCGCGGACGATCGGTCCGCCCAGCGTGAAGCCGCTGATGCCCTGGTTGAACTTACCCTTCGGCAGCCCGGCCCGGTCGTTCTCCCACGTGTTCGCGTTGAACGCCTCGTGGCGCGCGAAGGTGAAGACGTTTCCGCGAACGGCGTTGGCGCCCTGTTTCACCGACGCGTTGATGACGGCGCCGGCCGCCTTCCCGAACTCGGCCGAATAGGTCCGCGTCTGGACCTTGAACTCCTGCAGCGCGTCCACCGGCGGCTGCACGACCTGCGGGCTGCGCTCCTGCAGGTTGGTCGAAAACGAATTATTGTCGGCGCCGTCGAGCGTGTAGTTGTTCCAGGTGGCGAAGTTGCCGTTGGCGTTGAAGAAGGTGTCCTCGCCGCGGCTCGTGATGCCCGCGGGGGCGACGACCACGCCCGGCGCCAGCAGCGCCAGCTCCGAGTAGCGGCGGCCCAGCAGCGGCAGGTCCCGCATCGTGCGCTCGTCTACGATCGCGCCGATGTCGGCCGACTGCGTGTGCAGGAGTTCGGCGCGCCCGCTGACGACCACCTCCTCCGAGAGTTGGCCGATCTCGAGCACGAAGCCCACATCGAGACGATCCTGCACGTCGAGCGTGAGGCCCCGCGTGACCGATCGCTTGAAGCCCTGAAGCTCGGCGGCCACGGCGTAGCGGCCGACCTTCAGGTTCGGGAACGCATACTGGCCGCGGCTGTTGGTGACCGCGGCCTGCGCCACTCCGGTCTCTTCCTGCGTGGCCGTGACGGTGATCCCCGGCAGCACGCCGCCGGTTTTGTCCGTCACCGTTCCGACGATCGACCCCGTGTCGATTTGCGCGGTGGCGGCGGACGCGCTGAGCAGCACGGCGACGAAGGACGGCGTCAACCTTGTGAAGAAGGTCTTCATGTGGGGGAGTATCGGCAGCGAGCTTCGCCCTGTCAACCATCTCTCGGCCTGGAAGGAAGATGAAGCCAGCGCCCGAATCGGCGCCGATTCACGAAGACATACTGGAATGCGCCGTGATCGACGTAAGATCTCCGCTGATTGCCAATCGTGCCCGACATCGGTGGAGGCTTGATCCAAATGACCACGGCTTGTCCGAAGGCTGCTCGCTTCCGCAGCGCAGCGCTGCTCGTGGCGTTGAGTTGCGTCTCCCTGGTTGGTTACGGCCAGTCGCCGCCGACCACACCGGACCAGACCGCGCTCGACCGTTACGTCTCGAGGCCGGATCCGAGCTACAAGTACGAGCTGGTCAAGACCACGTCGGGCGAGGACTACACCGCGTATGTCCTCGACATGACCTCACAGACCTGGCGCTCGACGAGCGAGGTCGATCGCAACGTGTGGAAGCACTGGGTGACGATCATCAAGCCCAACGAGGTCGCGCACGCGGCCTCGCTGCTTTTCATCACCGGAGGATCGAACAGAAATCCGGCGCCGGATGCGGCCGACCGCGCGCTGGTACAGATTGCCGTGACGACCAAGTCCATCGTGACCGAGCTGCGGATGGTCCCGAATCAGCCGCTCATCTTCGCAGACGACAAGAAGGCGCGGACCGAAGACGCGATGATCGCCTACACGTGGGACAAGTTCCTGCGCACGGGCGATGAGACGTGGCCGGCGCGCTTACCGATGACCAAGTCCGCCGTGCGGGCGATGGACACCGTGACGTCGTTTCTTGGCGGCGAGGCCGGCGGGAACGTGAAGGTCGACCGTTTCGTCGTGGCCGGCGCTTCCAAGCGCGGGTGGACGACCTGGACGACGGCCGCCGTCGACAAGCGCGTCGTCGCGATCATCCCCATGGTCATCGACCTGCTCAACATCGGGCCGTCGTTCGAGCATCACTTCGCCGCGTACGGGTATTACGCGCCGGCGGTGGCGGACTATGAAGATCAGGGGATCATGAAATGGATCGGCACGCCGCAGTATCACGCGCTGATGCAGATCGAGGAGCCGTACGAGTACCGCCGCCGCATGACGATGCCGAAATTCATGATCAACGCGGCGGACGATCAGTTCTTCCTGCCGGACTCGTCGCAGTTCTATTTCAACGATCTGCCCGGCGCCAAGTACCTGCGCTACGTGCCGAACGCCGATCATTCGCTCAACAACTCGGATGCATTCGTGACGGCGCTCGCGTGCTACAACGCGATCCTGACCGATGCTCCGCTGCCGCGCTTCGACTGGAAGATCGACAAAGACGGCACGATCCGCGTGAAGACGACGGACAGGCCGACGGCCGTCAAGCTCTGGCAGATCACCAATCCGAGCGCGCGCGATTTTCGCCTGACCACGATTGGGCCGCGGTGGCGCAGCACCGCGCTCGGCGAGCAGGGTCAAGGCGAGTACGTTGGGAAAGTCTCGCCTCCGAAACGAGGATGGACCGCGTATCTGGTCGAGCTCAACTTCCCGAGCGGGCTCAGCAATGCGCCCTTCAAATTCACCACCGGCGTGAAGGTGATTCCTGACACGCTCCCATTCTTGGAAGAGAGCAAGGCGCAGATGAGCAATGGGCAGAAGGCAAACAGTAACGGTAAAGCTCAGAAGTGAGCCGCGTTGGGGCCCAGGTGGCCATCTGCACGTCGGCATGATAGCATGATTGCATGAAACCGCCGGTTGCAACCGTGGCCGACCGCGTCGAGATCAAAGTCGTGGGGAAGAGCGGCCAGATTTCGCTCGGAAAGAGCTACGCGGGGAAGACCCTGCGCCTCGAGCGTCGCGGGGACGGCACGGTGGTACTGACGGCAGTGGCAATGGTGCCGGAGAGCCAGCACTGGACGCTTGAGGAACCACATCGCTCCCGCATCGAGCGCGGCCTGCGATGGGCCGCGGAAACAGACCCTCGCGAGACGGACGTCCAATCATTGCTGAAGCGGCGGCCCACCCGCGCTCCAGCCGCCCGTGGCCGGCGACGCTAATCGCGTTCGTCTGGACCTCAACAGCCCCGAGTTCCAGGATGTCTTCTTCCGTTTGGAGACCGCCGGCCTCAAGCAAGTCGTCGCCTCGCTTGGGCGTCTGCGCGAGCTCGACTGGCACACGCTATACCGCCACACGGGCTTCAACTGGGAGGCGATCGATCATCTGAAGGCGCCGAACGGCGCGAGGGTGTACTCACTGCGCTTGGGTCAACGCATCCGTGCCGTTGCTTTCCGTGACGGCGACTTCCTGAGGCTGGTTTCTCTTCATCCCGATCACGATTCGGCTTATGAGCGCTAGCCGCCGCACCCTCAACGCCAATTTCGCTGACGATTCGAGAGAGGATGATTGGAGCAACGATTTTTCGCATTCTGTGTTTGGCCGGTCCGTGTCTCGCCTCGAGCTTGTGCCGCTCGCGTCGAACCGTGGCTTTCGAAGTCACGAACTGACGCTCGACGACTCGTGCAGACAATCGGGAATTCTTCCTGGAGAAGTGAAATGCCTACTTTGGTGGACGCCGACGACCTCGCCTACGAACTCGAATTCATCACTCTGGACTGACGAACGGCCGCTGTTGTGACCGTGGAAGAGTCAGACGTTCGACCGGTGAGCCCAGAAGAAATCACTCGCGCACGGGCCCTGCCCGCGCGCTAAGCCAAGACGAGCGTCGCATCATGCCCAAACTGACGGTCGAAGGATACGGGACGTTCGAGGTCCCTGCGGACAAGCGGCTCGTGCTCGCGATCGAGCAGGACGCCAAGGTGGACATTCTGCACGCGTGCGGCGGCAACGCGCGCTGCACGACGTGCCGCGTCGAGTTCATCGCAGGAGAGCCGTCGAGGCACACGGCGGCCGAGCAACAGGTCCTCGCCGCGAAGGGCGTGACTGGCGTGAGGCTGTCGTGTCAGATCGTGTGCGATCATGACATGACCGTCCGCGCGATCAGCCGGCTGGAAGGCAGCGGCCGCCCCGATCCAGGGCGCACGCCCGAGCAGACGATCACGCCGCCGCCAGTGTGGGTGTAGAGTCCGGCGCGGCTCCGGCGTGAAGTCCGCTATTTACTTCTGCGCGCTACTGGTGCCGGTGGCCGGCCGCAGATTCAGTTTGTGCGCCGCGTTCTGGTCGACCTTCGCGCGGCTGTAGACCATCGGGAAATACTCGCCCTTATCCCACAGCGGCAACAGGTTTCCGTAGAACTCGCTCTCAGGCTGACCTGACTGTCCCGGCACGTTGGTGACGACGGATCGATCCCAGTCCGCGGTATCCATGATCTCGCGGTAGCTCGCGCCATCGGCCATCACGGCGCCGGTGCCGCCGTCGCGCTCGACGGTCGGCAGATCGAATTCCTTCACGAACGGATGCGGGAACGGCCGGTTGTGCATGCGGCCCCAGCGCCACGCCGACCAGTCCGCGCCCTGCGTCTCGGTCAGCTTCGCGATCGCCTTTACGAGCCCCGCTTCCGCGAGCGGCCGCTTCTCGTCGGGTGGACGGAAGAACTCGAGCGCTTTCGCATCAACAGTGGTCCGCCAGGTTTCGTAGATCGCGGCGGCGGCGCTGTCCTTGTGCAGAATGCTGTCCCACGCGACGACCATCGCGCGCGCCTTCTCGACATCCGCGGTCTTGCCGCTCCATCCCTTGAACACGTCCTGATCGAATGACGCGCGCAGCGAATACGGATCGTGTTGCAGCTTCTTGGAGTCTTCGATCGTGAACTTCCGCATCTTGAGCAGGTTGTTGATCACGTACTCGACGCGCGTGATGCGATCGGTCGGCACGGTGTTGAGCGTCTTGAACACGACGGGCGGCCACGAGCCGGTCGTATTGATATTGTTGTTGGCTGTCGCGATGTAGCCCGCCTGCGGGTTGACGCGGCGCGGCAGCTCGGCTCGAAACCCGTCCCACTCGTACTTGCCGGTGCCCGGCACGGGCAGGCGGCCGTCGAAGCCGCGGCGATTCGGTGTCAGTGCCGAGCTCTGGACGGTGATGTTGCCGTCCACGTCGCCGCAGATCAGGTTCTCGGTCGGCGCCTTCCAGTACATCGCGCGGTCGAGGAACTCCTTGCAGTCCGGCGCCTGATCCAGACGCAGGCCGCCGAGGTACGACGCCGTACCCGGCTCGTTGAATGCTGACTTCAACGCATACGCCCGATGATTCTTCGCGTCCTCGAAGAAGATCGGACCGTGACGGCTGATCTTGAACTCCACGACGCGCGGCGCCTCGCCCTTCACTTTGATCTCGTCGCGGACGATCTTCAACGGCTCCCACGCGCCGTTGTATTTCACTTCGTTCGCGTTCGCGGGGTTGATCTCCTCGACGAAGACGTCGGTCTGATCGTTGCCCGCAATCGTCAGGCCCCACGCGACTCGCTCGTTGTGCCCGAGCGCCACGCCGACAAACGGCGGCTCGCCGGATCCGATCACGTTCCACCCCGGCGCCACGAGATGGACGATGTAGCGGAGCGATGGGTTGGTGACTTCACGATGCGGATCGTTCGCGACGAGCGGTTTGCCGGTCGTCGTGTACTTGCCGCCGATCACCCAGTTGTTGCTGCCGGGCTCCTTGATCAAATCCTCGACGAGGCTCCCTTGGTAATCGGCCGCGCTGATCATCGCGTTGTACGGCGCCACGAGCGCGGGCTTCGGTAGCGCGCCTCGACCGCCGCCGCGCCCGGCGTTCACGACTTCGTCTGTGATCAAGCTCAAGTCCAGTCCTTCTGGGACGGCGATTTCGCTCCACGGATCCGGCAGACGCTGCCGCATCGCTTCCTTCACGCCGACGCGGGCGATCAACCGCGCGAGCGTCAGCTCGCCGTTCGCATCGCCCATGCCGGCGACGCGCAGCAGCGCGGTTTCCGGCTTCCACAGATCCGGCTTGAGTCCGGTCAGCTTGAACTCGACGGGAAGATTGTCGAGATGCTGCGTGATGTACGCGTTGAGGCCGTTAGCGAAGGCGGTGAAGATCTTTTTGCCGTCAGGATGGTAGCTGGTCCATTCCTTGTTGTCGAACGGACCGCGATACATGAGGAGCCGCGTCTGCCGGTCGCGCGCGAACGCGGCGGGCCCGAGGATTTCCGACAGCCGGCCCTCGTGCTCCATGCGCCACATGTAGATCTGCCACAGGCGGTCCTGACCCATCGCGTAGCCCTGCGCGAAGAACAGGTCATCCTGGTTTTTCGCGTAGATGTGCGTGACGCCCCACTTGTCGCGAATGATCTCGACCGGTTCGCGGACGCCGGGCACGGTGACGTCGCCGTCGAGCTTTGAGAGCGACTGCCGCGCGAGGCCCTTGAGATCCGCGGGCCGCTGGGCGACGACAGGCGCGACCCAGGCCACCAGCGCCGCGCCGCCGAGGATGAGAGCAAGTCCGAGAGAGCGTCGAAAAGACATGTCGCTTCCTCCACATCTAGGCTGGATGTCGCCAAACGTCGCTCGGTGGCGCTGCAGATCGTACACGAGCCCGAACATCAGCCGGGTCATGCCCATGGCGCGAGATGCTATCCGAGGGGCGCCCGCACGCAGCCGATTTGACCATTTTAGCTAAAATATCTAAAATGGTCCCATGAAGAAGCGGCACTCCATTACGGCGACAGTGGCCAAGAACGAGTTCGGCCGCGTCCTCGAGGCGGTCATGCACGGCGGGATGGTGGTCATCACGAAGCACGACGCGCCCAAGGCCGTGCTGATCTCGATAGACGAATTCAACGCGCTCTCGCGCACGAGCGAGACCCAGCTCGATACCCTGAGCCGCCAATTCGATGCGCTCCTCGATCGGATGCAAACGCCCAAAGCTCGCCGCGGCATGAAGGCCGCGTTCGATGCCTCACCGGCGCAACTGGGCAAGGCCGCGGTCGCCGGTGCGCGCCGGCGTGGCTGATGCGAGGCGTCCCTGCGTCTACGTCCTGGCAGGGGCCAACGGCGCAGGGAAGAGCAGCATCGGCGGCGCCATGCTCCTGGCGGAAGGCGTCGAGTACTTCAACCCTGACCAGGCGGCGCGGCTAATCCTCTCCGCCAATCCGGGCACGACTCAGGAACACGCGAACAGTGCGGCCTGGCACGAGGGAAGGCGCCTATTGGAACGCGCCATCGCCGAGCGCCGCGACTTCGCGTTCGAGACGACGCTCGGAGGCCGCACCATCACCGCCTTGCTCGAGCAGGCGCTCTCGGACCGCATGGACGTGCGTATCTGGTTCGCCGGCCTGAAGAGTCCGGCGCTTCACATTGCGCGCGTGCGGTCGAGAGTGGCGAGAGGCGGACACGATATACCTGAAGCCACGATCCGTGACCGGTACAACCGCAGCCGGCTGAACCTGATTCGCCTGCTGCCGAAGTTGACCGAGCTCCGCGTCTACGACAACAGCGAAGAAGCCGATCCGTTCACCGGCATCGCTCCGGTCCCGATGCTCATCCTTCACGTCGCTCGCGGAACCATCGTCCGCTCGTGCCCGCTCGCCCTGACACCTGACTGGGCGAAGCCGATTGTCGCGTCAGCCATGAGGTGCCAGCGCGCACCTGTACAATGATGTCAGTGACTGCCATCTCTGGATGGCGCTCGAGCAGGAGCGCGGCATCTCGATCACGTCCGCGGCGCTCGAATTCGAGCTGCAGGGCCGCCGCATGTCGCTCCTCACGAAGCGGTGCGGACCGCCGCCGATCCAGACGAGGCGATTCGTCAGTTCGTCGACAGCACGTACGAACGGGCCGCCACGCTCGCGCACTGGGATCGCGCCGCCCTCGAGCGATGAGCGGAATCTGTTAAGATGACTGTTAGCAGGCGCTCACCATGAAAACCCGCCGACGCACCAAGACCAAGCCATTCACCGTGAAGCTCACCGGTCGCCCGCTGAATGCCCGCCAGGTGGCCGAGAAATATGGCCTCTCACGCGCCGAGTTCACCGGTCTCTATAGTCGCGCCGTTCGTTTCGCTGGAAGAGATCTCCAGAAGGTCTTGAAAGGCGCGACTTCAAAGTGACGCGTTCGTTAGCGCGGTGGCGAACGCCTCACGCGAGCACGACGTCTTCATCAACCTGCCGTTCGATTCCCGACACGAACGACGCTACATCGGTTTGATCGCGGGCTTGGTCGGTCTGGGTCTGAATCCTCGGTGTGTTCTCGAAGTTCCGCCCTCACGCGATCGGTTGCGCCGGCTCGTGGCGCTGATCCGAGACTGCCGTACGTCCATCCACGATCTATCCGAAGTACGCCTGTCGCGCCGGGGGCGTTACGCGGTGCCTCGCTTCAATATGCCGTTCGAGCTCGGGCTGGCCGTCGCGATCAGCGACGCGAGACGAACGCGGTTGCGTCACGAGTGGCGCGTTATGGAAGCGGAGCCGTTCAGGATCAATGAATCGCTCAGCGATCTCAAACGGTCTACCGCGATCTGATGACTGCCGGGCGACGCTCCTGACGCATGATTACCCAATTTCGCAACTCCCCAATTACCCAATCCGCCATCAGTACCCGGCGGCTTTCCCCATCGCCGATCGCCCGTCGCTTCCGCCCTGCAGCCATCCGCCGTCGCTGACGATTGACGCGACCTGCGCGAGCACGACGCCGGGTGCGTCATCGACGTCGTAGCCGCGCGCCTTGAGCAGCGCGACCGTGTCCGGCGAGATGCCCCGCTCGAGCGACAGCTTGTCCGGCTGCCACTGATGGTGAAAGCGCGGCGCATCGATCGCGTCCTGCACGTTCATGTTGAAATCGACGACGTTGAGGATCACCTGCAGCACGGCCGTCGAAATGCGCGAGCCGCCGGGCGCGCCCGCGGTCATGAACAGCTTGCCGTCCTTCAGGACGATCGTCGGCGTCATCGACGAGAGCGGCCGCTTGCCGGGCTGGATCGCATTCGCCTCGCCCTGGACCAGGCCGAACATGTTCGGCGAGCCGGGCTTCGACGAGAAGTCGTCCATCTCGTTGTTGAGGAGGAAGCCGAGGCCCGGCACCGTGAGGCCGTTGCCGAAGCCGCCGTTCAGTGTGTACGTCACCGCGACGGCGTTGCCCTCGCTGTCGACGACGGAGTAGTGCGTCGTCTCCATGGACTCGCTGCCGGCGGGACGGCCGGGCTTCACCGTCGTGCTCGGCGTGGCGCGCTCGGGATCGATCGACGCGCGCAGCCTCGCGAGGTACGCCGGATCGAGCAGTCCGGCGATCGGCACCTTCACGAAGTCCGGATCGCCGACGTACTCGTTGCGGTCGGCGTACGCGCGGCGCATCGCTTCGGCCTCGTAATGAATCGCGGACGCGGATCCGGCGCCGCCTTTTTCGTAGCCCGTGCCGTCGAGAATCCCCAGCATCTCGAGCAGCGCGATGCCGCCAGAACTGGACGGCGGCGCCGTGATGACGGTGTAGTTGCGGTATTTGCCCTGGAGCGGCGTACGCTCGATCGCCTTGTAGCTCTTGAGATCGTTCAGCGAGATGAGGCCGCCGTGCTTCGCCATCTCCTCGGCGAAGCGCTTCGCCGTTTCGCCTTCGTAGAACTCGTTCGGGCCGTTCTTCGCGATGCGCGAGAGCGTTTGGGTCAGTTCCGGCTGCGCGAGCGTTTCGCCGACGTCGAAGAACGCGCCGTTTTTCTGAAAGATGCGCTTCGATTCCGGATTGCTCGCGAGACTGCGTGAACCCTTCAGCGATTCGGCAAGCGCGTACGAGACCGGGAAACCTTTGGCGAGCTCGATCGCGGGCGCGAGGTTTTCGGCCCATGTCCGTCGCCCGTACTTGGTGACCGCCATCTCGAAGCCGCGCACTGTGCCGGGGACGCCGGACGATCGCCAGCCTTCGATGCTGTCGCGCGTGAGGTTGCCGTTCGCGTCGAGGTACATGTTGCGCGACGCCTTTTCCGGCGCACGCTCGCGGAAGTCGATGAAGGTCGCGCGTCCGTCCGCGAAGCGGATGAGCATGAAGCCGCCGCCGCCGAGGTTGCCGGCGAAGGGATGCGTGGCGGCCATCGCGAAGCCGACGGCGACCGCGGCGTCCACGGCGTTGCCGCCGGCCCTGAGCACGCCGACGCCGACGTCCACCGCTTGCGCCTCCATGGCGACGACCATTCCGTGTCGCGCGCGGATGGGCTGGCGCGTGGCGCCGGTCGGGACCGTCAGCGCGATTAGAAGAAAAGCAAAGAAAGCGGTGAGAGTTCGTCGCATAGGCCTAGATTGTATGCGGTCGCGCGGCCCGGTTCGCGCCCAACCTCGCGTAGAATCCCGCCCGAGAGGTTTGCCATGGACTATGCGAAATCACTGCTCGCCGGCGCGGCGACCGTGGTCCTGTGCGGTGTGCCGGCCGGCGCGCAAGGTCCGGCTGGCGGCGCCGGATCGCGCGGCGTCGATCACACGCTCGTCATGCTCAGCCACACCAACCACACGGTCTACGAAGTCGATCCGTCGAGCGGCCGGATTCTCCACGAGTTCGTCGCACCCGATCAGGCGCACGAGGCCGCGATTACGCCGGATGGCGCGACGATCTTCGCGTCGGTTCCCAGTGCCGCGCTCGTCGAAATCATCGACGCCGGCACCTTCACGGAGAAAGGCCGCATCGTCACGGACTTCTTCAAGCGCACGCCGCTCATCCGCCCGGGCCGGCGCGGTGGACCGCCGGGGCCTCCCATCACGTCGGCGTCGCCGCACGGCATGGCGCTGACCACCGACGGCAGCAAGCTCTACATCGGCACGGAGAACGCCGACGTTTCGGGCGTGATCGTGTACGACGTCAAGGCCGGCCGGGTCCTGAAGAAGATCGATCTGCTGCTCGAGGGCGGCCACTACCTCCAGATTCAGCCACGCACGGACAAGCTGTACTACCCGCACCGCAATGACAATCGCGTCGTGGTCATCGACACGAAGACCGATCGCATTCTGAAGATCATCCGCGTCGCCGGCGGGCCCGTGGGCGTCGCGTTCGCGCCCAATGGCGAAGTCTGGTTTCACGAGGACGGCGACGGATCAGTCACCGTCGTCGACTCGGCGAAGGACGAAGTGATCAAAGTGATTCAGACCGGCGCCAAGGGCGCGGGCCGGATGGCCGTGTCGCCCGACGGACGCTACGCGGCGTCCACGCACAGCGACTCGCAGGACGTTGCGATCATCGACACGGCGACAAAAGAGCTGATCGCCAACGTCAAGATTGGGAAAGGACCGGGCTTTCCGCTCTTCTCGCCCGACAGCACGAAGCTCTACATCATGGAGTCCGGCGAGGGCGACCTCGTCGTCGTGGACGTGAGGACGCTGGCTGTGACGGCCAGATACAAAGTCGGCACCGATCCGTTCGGCGGCGGCGTGCGAATGGCCGGCGCGGCGGCGAATCGGTGAATCGGAAAATCGCGTATCCTTTCGCCCATGGCCGAAACCGTCGAGTTCAAGAGCAACGGCAGCACCGCGTCGGGGTATCTCGTGAAGCCCACCGCGGGTTCCGGTCCCGGCGTGCTCGTCATCCAGGAATGGTGGGGCCTCGACGACATGAGCGGCGCCGTCGACTTTCTCGCCGGACACCAAGCCGTCACGAGCAAGGGCATCGGCGTCGTCGGGTTCTGCATGGGCGGGATGCTGTCGTTCATCATCGCGGCGAATCGCGGCGACAAAGTGAAGGCGGTCGTGCCGTTCTACGGATTTCCACAGGGCCCGATGGAGCCGGACTGGTCGAAGCTGACGTGCGCGGTGCGCGGGCACATGGCGGAGCACGACAATTTCTTCAAACCTGAAGCCGCGCGCGCGCTCGAGGCCAAGCTGCGAAAGATGGGGAAGGACGTGACGCTGACGGTCCATCCGGGCACGGGGCACGCGTTCATGGCGCCGCACAACGCGCTCGGGACGCTGAACAAGGAAGTCGCCGCGCGCATCTGGCCGGAGGTCGTGAAGTTTTTGAAAGAGACGTTGCGATAAGAAAAGAGAAACCACGGAGGACACGGAGTAAGTCAGGAGAACGCTATATGAAGAGATTTCATTCGACGCTTGCGCTCACCATCATCGTCGTTCCCGCCGTTGCGCTGGCCACGGCGCAGAATCCGCCGGCCCGCGGCGGCGGCCCCTCGACTACGCTCGGGGCGGGCCAGCGGGGCGGCACTCCGCCACCGCCAGCGATGACGCTGACGACGACGGCGTTTCCAGACGGGGGAGTGATTCCTCCGAAATACACGCAGGCGGGCGATCAAACGTCGCCAGCGCTGACGTGGACCAACACGCCGCCGGGCACGCAGAGCTTCGTGTTGCACATGCACGATCTCGAAGTCGCGCGTAACAAGACGACGGACGATCAGGTGCACTGGGTGGTGTGGAACATTCCCGCGACGGCGACCGGGCTGCCGGAAGGCGTGCCGAGCGGCGCGGATCGCGCGGACGGCAGTCACCAGATCAGCGCCAGCGGTCCGATGTATCGCGGTCCCGGCGCGGGCGCCAACGGTCCGATGCATCACTACACGTTCGAAATCTACGCGCTGGACACGAAGCTTGACGTTCCGGCGTCGACGGATGCGTTCGAGACGCGCGCGAACGTGATGAAGGCGATCCAGGGACACATTCTGGGCAAGGCGGTCTACATGGGCCTGTTCCGCCGGCTGCAGTAGCCGTCGGGTGTCGGCTAGCGGAGCGTACGCGTCATCATCTGCAGCGACACTCGCGGATCCTGTCCGCGAGCAGCCGAGTGCTCGCCGAAATGCACCAGGGAAGCGCTGCGCCGCGATATCCGGGTGCTTGTTCTTCTCGAACTGGCTGTATTGATGTAGAGCCTTGGTGCCGAACATGCCGACGACCGCGCTAAATACATTCGCCTGCTCGAAGTAAAGTTCCACCAGGTCACCGAGTTCCTTCTCGATGTATTCGATGGCGCGCCGGATGGCGTTGATGTCGAGGCCTGTCGGGAGCCTGACATTCTGGTCGAAGTCAGCGGCTTGAACCATTCGCCCCAGTCATTCCCGTCGGAAGCGTCGCGAGAAGGGGAATCGCCTTTTGTGCCATCTGGTAGTAGTCAGCATTGACTTCTAGTCCGATGCTTCGCAGTCCGCAGGCAGCTGCCGCAGCGATCGTCGAACCACTCCCCATGAAGGGGTCGAGAATGACGCCTTCGTTGAACGGCAGTGCCGCCCGAACGAGCTGGCGTAAGAACTTCTGTGGCTTCAGCGATGGATGCGGTGCGATCTCGCGTTCAATCCCACGCGCCGGGGACGAGTCGATTAGGTCCTTGAAGGGTTCTTCGGGGGAAATCCGCCGAAGTCCTCCGGTCCTCCACTTCCGCAAGTTGTCCTGCGCTCGCCCTTGGCACGGCTTGCGGAACAGCCCCCACGGTTCGTAACACGACTTCGGCATGACCGAAATGTCGTGGAACTCCTTGTGGGCGTTTTTGGGACGATCGCCACCGCGAAGGGTAAAAACGCGCCGAATGATCTCGCCCCGCTTTTCGAACCCCGCCGCTATCATTGGTTCATAGACCAGATACGAGACCAACGGATTTGTTGCGATGAACACGTGCGCGCCAGGCACGAGAACCGGGAAAACGACTTCGGCGAATTTCTGGAAAAATACGCGTAGGTCAGCGCGGTCTTTTTCCGTCAAGACTGTAAAGCGTGGCAGCGGGCTGCGTTGGCACCCATCGAACGACGGCGGGATACGCCATACGCCGCCGCGCCCTTTTTTCATCTTCGACAGTTCGATTGGCCTGTATTCGACTAGACCATACGGTGGGTCGGTGACAACCGCGTGGATGCTGTGACGTTTCGCCGTTCGTAGCCAATCGAATGCGTTCTCGCGCGCCAGTTCGAAGGTGCCGAGTCTTTTCGGTCGGCCAACTGTGTCGCGCTCAGTGAAGGGAAGTCTGCTTGCAGGCTTGCTGACGGGTTGCAGCAGCATCGTTGTGAGCGATAACTGTTTCGGTCTTACTGAACGCACGCCGAACGACGTGCAAACGCGATGACTATAGCACGAATAGTGTGCTGGACAAACAAACCGCTACATGCTGTGGAAATGTGTTGTCTTGGTGGCAAGAATTTCACGACGATCGAGCCGGTGCATGTGAGTTTCTGCTGGTCAGGCGACAGAACATCCGCGTCCGTCGCGTCGCGCAAGAACGCCGCCCGGTGGTGCCCGGTGCCGGCCGCCACGACTTAAGCGACCGATCGTCCGCGCGCGCGGTTGAATTTCCTCAAGAGGCCACCCATCGCGGCGGCCGTCGTACTTTTTTCACGACCTCGCCATCGCCGTGTCACCGCTCGCGCGTGTACTGGAGCGGTGGACA
>JACPZV010000012.1 GCA_016195295.1 Acidobacteriota bacterium | reverse complement strand
CGCCGGGCATGTTGGTGTGTTGTTCCATCTTCGATCTGTAGGCCGGGGATCTGTAGGCCGGGTCCTTTCGGACCCGGCTGCCCGGCGGGTCCAAAAGGACCCGCCCTACGTACCACCTACTCAGGCGGTCCGAAAGGACCCGCCCTACATGCCGCTCCGTGGTACCGGGACGGCCCCGAGCAAGTCGTCGATCAGCGCGTCCGACGTAATGCCTTCCGACTCGGCGCGGAAGTTGGTCAGCACGCGGTGGCGCAGCACCGGATGCGCCAGCGTGCGGATGTCCTCGAAGCTCACGTGATACCGGCCTTGCGTCAGCGCGCGCGCCTTGGCGCCGAGCACGAGGTACTGGGCCGCGCGGACGCTTGCGCCGAACGCGACGAACTTCTTGACGGACTCGGGCGCCAGGTTCGACTTCGGCCGGCTCGTCCGCACGATCGTCAGCGCGTAGCGAATCACGGCTTCCGCCACCGGCACCCGCCGTACGAGCCGCTGGAACGCGACGAGGTCGTCGCCGTTCACCGGCCGCTGAAAATGCGGATCGATGATCGCCGTCGTCGTCCGCACCACGTCGAACTCCTCGTCTTCGGGCGGATGCTCGATGACGATGTGGAACATGAAGCGGTCGAGCTGCGCTTCGGGCAGGGGATAGGTGCCCTCGAGCTCGATCGGGTTCTGCGTCGCGAACACGAAAAACGGCTCGTCGAGGCTGTAGGTCCGCCCTTGAATCGTGACGCGATGCTCCTGCATCGCCTCGAGCAACGCCGACTGCGTCTTGGGCGGCGTGCGGTTGATTTCGTCGGCGAGGACGATGTTCGCGAAGATCGGCCCGGGCGCGAACACCATCTGGCGCCGGCCCGTCGCCGCGTCTTCATTGATGATGTCGGTGCCGGTGATGTCCGACGGCATCAGATCCGGCGTGAACTGGATGCGGTTGAACTTCAGGTCCAGCACCTGCGCGAGCGTCGCGATGAGCAGCGTCTTGGCCAGTCCGGGAACCCCGACGATGAGGCTGTTGCCGCCGACGAAGAGCGTCTGCAGCACAAGCTCGATCACCTCGGACTGTCCGATGATCCGTTTGCCCAGCTCGTTGATGATCTGCTGCCGGCCGACCTTCATCTTGTCGGCGAGGGCGATGTCGTCGGCGGATTCGAAGTCTGCGGTGTCGCGAGTGAGCTCCACGATTGATCCTTTCGCCGGGTAGTTGTTGGTCGTTGGTCGTTAGTCGTTGGTCAGGACGAACGACTCACGACTAATGACTCACGACCATTAATGAGTCATCCCGTACATCACGTAATTCACGCCCAATTTGTACGCCTCATTGGACTCGTCGATCGATTTGAAGCCCGTGTCCGAAAACTCCCAGTACTCGGAAATGTCCGTGTTGAAGTTGGCCAGCGCGACGATGCGCTTGTTGGGATCGTTGTCTTCGAAGATCGCGCGGAACTCCGCCTTCCCGCGATCGTAATACTGCGGCACGTCGAGCGTCTTGACTTCGAAGAACGCGTGAAAGATCGGATGCGCCAGATCGAGATCCACCCAGCGGCCGTCGGGCAGGATGCGCTGCATCTGCTGCTCGAAGTTGATCCAGTCGTACGGCCCGCGGTAGTCGTCGAAGAACACGAAGCCGCCCTTCAAGAGGTACGCGCGGAAACTTGCGGCCTCCGCATCCGTCATCACCCAGCGGCCCGGCTCGCACATGTACGACACGGGATACTTGAACAGCTGCGGGTCGTCGAGCCCGACGACGTTCGACTGTTCCATGTGCGGGCCGAGGTAGCTCAGCTCGTTCAGGATCTTGGTGAAGTGGACTTCACCTTCCGGGTAATCGTGCGACCAGCCGACACGCTGCGTCTGGAACGCGATGGGCGGACCGTAGCGCAGGCGGATGAAGGTGAACTTCCCGTCGTACGGCAGGTTGGGCAGAATGGGCGCGCCGCTGCCGCCGCCGAAGCGCGGACCTCGTTGGCCGCCGCCGTATCCGCCGCGTCGCTGAGCCACGACCGTACTGACGCCCGCGAGCACGAGAACGATGACGAGTGAGGCGAGGAGCCCGGCTTTCTTCATGGCTTGTCTTTCTTCGCCTGAAGATCGCGAACCGCCTTCGTCTTGAGCGCCATGTCGGTCAGCAGTTTTTCCATCTGCGTGTCGTACCGCGCCGGATCCATCGACGACTTGAGCAACCGCAGCGCGGCAATCTCGCGCTCCAGCGTGTCGCGCTCCTCGACGAGCGCGCGCATCGCCGGGTCGCTCATGTCCACGTTGGCCGTGGCGTCGACGCGGCCCGTGCCCAGAAACGCGGAGGCCGCCAGACTGGGCAGACCGCCTTCGTCCAGCGTCGCGTGCTCGGTGAGCAGATACCCCTTCTGCTGAAACGCCTGCGCCACCTTGGCCTTCGCGTACTCGAAGGCTTCCGCCACCGAGATGCGCCCGTTGCGATCGCGGTCCGCGGCTTCGTCTGTGAACGCGCCGATGAAGAACTCAGGGAACGTCGTCTCGTTGCGCTCGCCGCCGATTTTGGTCGCCGTCACGACGACACGTCCCGGCGCGGCGACCGTCGGCAGAAACGCGCCGCTCGAGCTCGCGGTG
>JACPZV010000127.1 GCA_016195295.1 Acidobacteriota bacterium | reverse complement strand
TCCGGAAAGATCGGGCCGTTGTAGAACTCGTCGAGCCAATCTTCCGGCATCGGCTCGAAGAACGAATCCGGCACGGTGAAGGAATAGGGGCCACCGCCGATCGGCCGCGGCTCGGTCCGCTTCTGCTCAACAGCGCGCAGTTCAGCCACCGGCTGGTTCCGCTTGCAGATCAGCACCCGCTCACCCTTCGCGACCGCCTCGAGGTACTCGGAGAGTTTGGCCTTGGCCTCGTGAATATTGATCACAATCATAGTCATGATCATGACCATGTTGTGGCTTCACGTCAAGGTCTACGCGTCAGCTTGGTGACGCCCGCCTGTTCCCGCGCGCGCAGCGAGCGCATCACGTCCGCGAGCGCGATCGGCTCGAACTCGCCGGACAGGAAATCGCGGAACTCGAGCGCCGTCTTGCTCTGACCGAGAAGGACCGTCGCTTCCGCGTTCATGTGCTGCGGCAAACCGTACGCCTGCCCCCCGCGTCCTCCACCCGCTTGCCCTGAGCCTGTCGAAGGGCCACCGCCCCCACCAGCACCGCCGCGTCCGCCGCCGCCGGGCGCGGCATTGCAGCCGGAGAAGCTGTGGCCGTGCACGCACTCGATGAGCAGCGTCGACGCGTCCTTCTCCTCCGCCGTCATCACCGGCTCGCTCGCGGTCACGCGACGCTGGGCCGCCTGCAGCGCGTACGCCGCCTTCGCCTCGTCTATCAACGCGGCTGCGCGCTTGTCGATGAGCGGTTCGAACGTCTGAAGTTTTTTCTCGCCGTCCGCTGGATTGTCGAACAGCACGCGTGCGGATCGCACGACGCCCTTCTCCACCGCGGCCTGGTGCCTGATCGAGACGAGGGCTTCCTTGTACGCGTTCGTCAGGGCGCCGGCGTCGGTGACGTCGGCCATGTACGCGAGACCCTTGCGATGCGAGTCGCCCATGCGCTCGGCGCCGCGCGCGAGATTCTCCGACACGACCCGCGCGGCGATCTCGTCGCCGCCGGTCGCCAACACGGTCATCGCGCCGGTCGCCACGACGGCCGCGCGCTTGTATTGGGTCGAGTCCTGCTTGTCGGGCGTGTCCGCAGACGAGTGATACCAGTTGTCGGGCCACGTGATGAACATGACCGCCGGGATCCCGTGCTGCATGTACGTCACGTGGTCGCTCGAGCCGTAATGCTTGTCGATCTTGATGTAGAACGCATCGTCCGATCCGTTCGGCGCCTGCACCGGCAGGCTTGGTCCGTAGCCGTTGGCGCGATAGCGGACGCGCTCGCGCGTGATCTCGGAGACGAACTCCATCATGCTCTGCCCGATGTCGTTCAGAAACGACGGGAACGTGTCGGGCGTGCGCTGCAGGATCCAGTAGCTGCGCGACCTCGAGAGCCGGATGCCTTCCATGTCGAAGTTGAGATCGGCGATCACGCGCTTCTCGATGTCGGGATGCGCGCTGAGCCAGGCGTTCGTGCCGCTGATCTCCGGCACCCAGAGAAAGTGAATCGTCCGCTTCGGCTTCGGCAGCTTGCCTTCAGAGACGAGCTTGATGTACGCGCGGCCGACTTCGAGCGTCAGCGCGCAGCCGGAGTTGTCGTCGTTCGCGCCCTGTTTCAGGTAGCCCTCGTAGAGGTGGCCCGAAATGATGACGTCCTCGGTCGACTGTGGGTCGCCGGCGATCGTCGCGTGAACCATTTCCAGCTCACCAGGCTCGGTTTCGGCGCGGATCATCGATCGCAGGGAGATCTTCTCGCCGCGCGCGAGACGCGCGACGAGCTCGTGCCCCACGCGCGGCGAGACGGCCCAGCCGAATCCCTGCGCGTTCACCATGATGCTGGACGAGGGGATGACGTCGACGCCGCGGTCCGGATACAGTGTGCTGTAGCCGACCACACCGATCGCGCCGCGCTGCAATGCAAGCGCGTAAATCTGCGCGACGCCGCCCGCGCCGATCGCGATCTTGCCGGCGACGTCCTTGCCGTTGAAATCCTCCGGTCGCGTGCCGAGGCCGACGTCCACGAGCTCGGCGGTCACGTCGCCGTTCGCGCTGTTGGCGGCCACCGAGACGGCGACGTCGTGGATGTCGTACAGCTTCCGCTGTTCCGTCGGCGTGATCATCCACAGCTCGCCCATGGTCGGCGCCCAGCTGCGCTGCGCGTTGGGGAACGATTCGATCTCGACCGTGGAGAAGCCGTACTCCTTCGCGAAGCGGGCCATGACCTCGCTTTCCTGGAAATGGCCCTGATACTCCGACGTCGGTCTGATGCGCGGATACGGCACGAGATCGAGGACGTGATGCATCGCGCGCTCGCCCGACGCTTCGCTGACGATCGCGCGCATCTGATCGTGGCTCAGGAGCGTGCGGTCCTCGCGCTCCTGCGCGATCGGACGCGAGACGCACACCAGCGCCAGGACGGCGCACAGGCCGAACAGAAGTCGTCTTGTCATGGCGGATAGAATAGCCCGCCATGTCAGCGACGCGCCACCCGATCTGGTCTCGTCCGCCGATCGTCGCTGCGGCGTATCTGGCCGCGGCGCTGCTTCTGACGTGGCCGCTCGTGACCGTCATGCACCGGCGGATTGCCGGCGACATGGGCGACCCGCTGTTCAACTGCTGGGTGCTGCTCTGGACGAGCGGTCAGCTGCTGCGCGCGCTCGGCGGCGACTGGTCGGCGCTCTCGCACTACTGGAGCGGCAACATCTTTTATCCCGCGCCGCTGACCCTCACGTACTCCGAACATCTGACGCCGCAGATGCTGCAGGTACTGCCCGTCCTCGCGGCGACGCACAACGTCATCCTCGGCTACAACCTGCTGCTCCTCGGCACGTACGTGCTGTCGGGGCTCGGCATGTACCTGCTGGTCCGAGAACTGACCTGCCGGCCCCTGGCGGCGTTTCTCGCCGGCCTCGCGTTCGCGTTCGCGCCGTACCGGCTCGACCAGTATGGCCATCTCGAAGTGCTGTCGAGCCAATGGATGCCGTTCACGCTGTACGGACTTCGGCGATACTTCGTGACGAGACGGCTGCGCCCGCTGGCCGGTGGCGCGGGCGCGCTCGTCGCGCAGTCGCTCTCCTGCGGGTACTACCTCGCGTACTTTCCGCCGTTCGTCGTCGCGTACTGTCTGTACGAAATGGGTGCGCGCGGACGCTTTCGTGATCTCTGCGCCTGGCGCGCGCTCGTCGGCACGGGCGCGGCCGTGCTGCTCATCGTCGGCGTGTTCCTCTGGCCGTACTTCAAAGTGCGACAGATCGGCGACGTCGGCGTGCGCTCTCCATCCGAGGTCCTCGCGTACTCGGCCGACACACGCGGCTTTGTCACGGTCTCCGAACACTCCAAGCTCCTGGTATCGCGCGTGCGCGCCATGCCGCGCAGTGAGAATCAGGGGTTCCCGGGGTTCGCCATTCTCGGCCTTTCCGCTGTCGCGCTCGCCGCCGCCTGGATGAGCGCGGCCGCGCACGCGCGCGTTTCCGGCGGGACCGCGTGGTGGCGACGGGGCCTGGTGGTGGCAGTCGGAATTCTCTTTGTCGCGCAACTCGTCTCGCTTGGACATCTGGTCTTCACTGGACGAACGGCATTCGGAATCGCGGGCGTGACCGTCCGTCACAGTCCGGCGCCGCTTGTGTTTCAGACTATCGTCGCCCTCGCCGCGCTCCTGCTCGTCTCACCGACGTGTCGACGCGCGGCGCGCGGCACGCGGGGTTCCGTGGTCGGGTTTTTTGGCTGCGCAGCCGTCGCGGCCGCGTGGATGTCGCTCGGCCCCGAAATGCACGCGAACGGCCGGACGGTGGGGCCTGGCCTGTACCGCCTCTTTTATCGTTGGGTGCCCGGTTTCGACGGCCTGCGCGTCGTGTCGCTCCATTTCATGATCGTCGCGCTGTTTCTGGCCGTCCTCGCCGGACTTGGCGCCGCCGCGCTCATTTCGCGGTGGCCTGTGGCGGGACGCATCGCGGCGTCGCCCGGCATGGTCGCGATCGCGGCCGAGAGCTGGAGCGTGCCGACCGAGACCAATATCCGTCCGCTCGTTCCCGGCTTCGTGCGCCCGCCGGTCGAGATCGCCCGCGAACCAGATCTCTATCCGTCGTACCGGCTCATTCGTGATTTGCCAGCCGGCACCGTGGTGGCGGAGTTTCCGTTCGGCGAGATCGGCTTTGAGGTCCTCTATGTGTTCTACTCGGGCTATCACCGGCAGCCGCTTCTCAACGGGTATTCCGGCTTCTTCCCGGCTCGTTATCAACAACTGGTGGAACGGCTGGCGCATGTGCCCGCGGACCCGGCCGGCTGGACCGCTCTCCGTGCCTCGGGCGCGACACACGCCCTGGTGCATGAAGGCTTATTCCTGCACGGGGATGGCGAAAAGGTGTCGGCCTGGCTGCGCCGCCACGGCGCGCGCGAGGTGGCCGCCGATCGCGGTGACCGAGTCTTTCAACTGCGATAAGCAGCAACCCTACCCGCCCAACCTGCCCCACCCGCCCTACCTGCCCTTGTTCGGAATCTTCCGGTCGAGGTTGGCGGCGTTGTACGCGTAGGTGGCCATCACGATCGCGGCCTGCGTGATGTCGTTGAGGTCGAGCCGATCCGCCGTGTCCATGTTCGTGTGGTGCGTGCGGATGTCGTAGTTGACGTAGTCCTGCACGGGATTGAAGCCGGGGACGCCGGCGTCGATGAAGCTCAGATGATCGGTCGAGCCCACCGGCTCGATGGTGTTGCGCTTCGCGCCGAGGCTCTTGAGCGGCTCGAGCCACGAATCGAAGATCGGGCGCACTTCCTCGTTGTTCTGCAGATACCAGCCGTAGATCTTGCCCGTGCCGTTGTCGATGTTGAAGTAGACGTCGAACTTCGCGCGCGCGGCGGCGTTCGCCTCGCCCGCGAGATGCTGCTGCACCCACGCTTTCGAGCCGAGCAACCCCTGCTCTTCACCGCCCCAGAGCGCGACGCGAATCGTCCGCCGTGGCCGCGCGCCAATGGCCTTCAGGATGCGCATCGCCTCGACGACCGTCGCCGATCCGTCGGCGTTGTCGGTCGCACCGGTACCGGTGTGCCACGAGTCGAGATGCGCGCCGATCATGACGACTTCGTCCTTCAGCACGGGATCGGTGCCGGGCAGCTCGGCGATCACGTTGTAGGCGTTCCCGCCGTCGGCGTCGTAGAACCTGCCCTGCACGTTGACGCGCACCTTGACGGGGACGTTCTGGCGCTCGAGCGCGCGGGCGATCATGTTGTAGTGCTCGCCGCTCAGCGTGATGGACGGCACGGCGCCCGGGCCGCCATCACGTCCGGTGACGAACACCGTGCCGTGCTCGCCGATGCTCGGCTTGAGGATCGCACCCGCGCCCGCCTCGCGCAGGATTTGCGTGACGCGCTGCGCGGCCGTCTGCGCCGCGCCTCGGCCCGCCTGCCCAGAGCCCGTCGAAGGCGCCTGCCCTGAGCTTGTCGAAGGGCCGCGTTGACCGACGCTCGTGGCATACGCGGCTGAATTCGGGACGTAGCTCTCGTCGCTGGGATTGGGACGATCCTTCCGCACGAAGTTCGTCATCATCGGCTGCGTCATGACGATGGCGCCCCTGAGGACATTGCCCTGCGCGCGCATCGCCTCGACCTGTTCGGGCGTCTTCCCACCGATGAACACGGGCGTCGCCGTGAGCTCTCCGGTCGTCGAGGCCGACCAGCCGTCCGCGTAGCCGACGAGCGGCATATAACGCGGCTCGACCATTTCGACGGTGAGCTTCTCGAGCGTCCAGCCGCGGCCGAATTGCCACGCCTCGAGTCGCGCATTCTGCAGGCCGTAGGACGCCAGCTCGGCGCGGACGAACTCCGCCGCGCGCTTGTGCGCCGGCGACGCGGTGAGCCGCGGCCCGATCTCCGCCGTGAGCATCGAGAACACGCGTTCGACCTGGGAATGCTGGAGGCCCTCGGCGCGGATCTTGTCGAGGACATCGCGATCCGAGGTCGCCTGGCCGGCGCCAAACGCCGTCCACCTGATTCCAAGCACGCCGACCAGCGCCAGCTTTTTCAACATCGCCATCGGACCGCCTCCATCAAGAGACACGAAGAAGAAGTATGAGCCACGGAGACTCCGAGACACAGAGAGGAACGAACGTTGAACGCAGAAACCGCGGAGCTCGCGTAGAGCGCGCGTTGAGATTCGGCGGGCGCCGCGAAGCGGCGGCCACACGGCCGACGTCGGGTCGATACGTGAACCTCCGCCCGCACAGATTGAGGTTCGCGTATCGGTCCGACTCGGCCGTGCTCGTCGGCCTGCGCTGCAGGCCGCCCCGCCGAATCTGGTTCGCGCCCTCTGTGTCTCCGCGTCTCTGTGGCTGCTTCCTCTTCGTCTGACCGTCCGTCCCTATTCGGCGGACGCGGGACGCAGGCGGCGCGACGCGCCGCCCTTGAGGCGGCTGATCCATTCGCGCCACCGCTGATTCAGCATCGCCTGCTCGAGCGCGTCGAACCTGACGTACGCCACCGGTACGAGCAACAGCGTGAGGAAGAGACAGAGCGACTGGCCGCCGATGACCGTCACGGCAATCGCCGCGCGGCCGGTGCCGCCGATGCCCAGGCCCAGCGACGTCGGAATCAGGCCGGCGATGATCGCGGTCGTCGTCATCAGAATCGGCCGCAGACGCGTGCGGCACGCTTCGACCACGGCCTCGCGCACGGGCATGCCTTTCGCACGGAGCACGTTCGCGTAGTCGACCTGGAGGATCGAGTTCTTCTTGACGATGCCGAGCAGCAGCAGCATGCCCAGCGCGCTCCAGAGATTGAGCGTCCGCCCGGTCATCCACAGCGTGAAGAGCGCGAACGGCACGGCAATCGGCAGCACGGACATGATGACGATCGGCTGGATGAAGCTCTCGAACTGCGCGGCGAGCACCATGTACACGAAGATCATCGCGAGACTGATCGCGAGGATCATGTTGGCCGTCGTCTCATCGAGAATCTTCGACTGCCCCTGCAGCCGGAACGCCATCGTGAGCGGCATCCCGAGGCCGGCCAGCATCTTCCGCATGTCGCTCGACGCCTCGTCGAGCGCATGGCCGGGCGCGACGTCCGCGGTCAGGTTGACCGTGAACTGGCGGTTCGAGCGCTGCAGCGTGCTCGGTCCCAACCCCCGATCGATGCGGGCGATGTTGTCGATCCGGACCGGGCCGCTGGCCGACGGCACCGTCAGCCGCCCGATCTCCTCCGCGTCCCGCCGCTGGTTCTCGAGCACGCGCACCTTCACCGGGTATTGCTCCTGGCCTTCCTTGAAAAACGAAATCACGTCGTCGCCGGAGACGGCCAGCCGCAGCGTGCTGCCGATCGTGGACATGCGCACGCCGAGGTCCGCGGCGCGCCGGCGATCGACGGCGACGTGGATTTCCGGATTCGACACGTTGAGGCCGAGCTTGAGCTCGGTGATGCTCGGCACTTTCTGCGCGGCCGTGAGCGCTTTCAGCGAATACTCGGCAATCTGGCCGAGGTCCGGCCCGAGGATGTTCGCCGAGATGGCGAACCCGCCGGCGCCCTCGCCACTCCCCAGCGCCGTGCGCGCGCTGATGGTCGGCCGGTAGGCCGGATGCGCCGCGAGCCGCCGCCGCATCTCGGCGATGATCTGCCCCTGCGTGTGCTTGCGCTCGTCGATCGGCAGCGCCTGACAGAGGAAGTGGATGTGCGTCCCGCCTCCCGTCGTGCTGCCGACGCCGATCGACGGCTCGATCTGAGCGACGCCCTCGATCCCGCTTAGTTCCTTGAAGAGCTGGAACGCCACCTCGGTGGTGCCTTCGAGCGACGTGCCTTCGGGCGTGTCGACGTGGACCGTCCACTCCCCCATGTCCTCGTTGGGCACGAACTCGCGGCCGACCATCCGGTTCAGCGGAAACACCATCAGGAAGGTGACCACGGACGCGCCGATGATCACCCCGGGATGCGAGAGCGCCCACTGCACCCGCCGCGTGTACCAGCCGTCGAGCCAGTGAAAGAATCCGTGCTCCTTCGTCTTGTGGTCGGCCGCGGCGTCCGACAGCTTCAGGAATCGCGAGCTGAGCATCGGCGTCAGCGTGAAGCTGACGAGCATCGATACCAGGACCGAAAACGCCATCGTCCAGCCGAACGGGTTGATGAACCGCCTGGCGTACCCGTTCATGAAGGCGATCGGCAGGAAGATGACGACGAGCGAGAGCGTCGTCGCCATGACGGCGAGCGC
>JACPZV010000134.1 GCA_016195295.1 Acidobacteriota bacterium | reverse complement strand
GGTCACGTCGCTGGACAAGATCGGGACCTACAACGACACCGACGTCACGCAGGGCGGACCGCTCATGAAGGACAAGCTGTGGTTCTTCGGGTCGCTGCGGCTCTTCACGGTGAACAAGCCGATTGCCAGCACGATCGTGTCCGACGGCACCTCGGCCGGCGCACTGAACTGTTACAGGAACGCCGGCTCCTGCGATCAGGGCGTCGATCCGCAGCACCAGTACAGCGGGCTCGCCCGATTCACCTGGCAGGTCAGTCCGCGCAACAAGCTGTCGGCCTACTACGATCGCGTCCACAAGGTCCGTGGCGCCGCGATGGCCCCGGGCGACGACCAGACGACTTCGTCCGTGCGCTGGAACTCGCCGAACTACTCGACCAACGCGGTCAAGTGGACGTCGACGGTGAGCAGCAGGCTCCTCGTCGAGGGCGGGTGGTCGAGCAACATTGAACGCTACAACAACATGTACGCGGAGGGTGTCCAACAACCATACTTTTCGCCCGCGTGGTATGCCACGGCTAGTCACGTCGACACTGCGCTCGGCAGGCGATGGGTGGCATCTGGCGTGGAAACCGGCCAGTATCCCGACCGGTACAACGCGCAGGGATCCGCGTCGTACATCACTGGAACGCACAGCCTCAAGTTCGGGTTCCAGGATTCGTGGGGCGTCTTCAACCACACGACCCATGGGAACGCCGATCTCTATCAGAACTACCTGAACGGCGCCGTTTCCACGGTCACGCTGTACGACACGCCGATCTGGTCCGAGGAAAGCCTGAACCAGAACCTCGGCATCTATGGTCAGGACGTCTGGACGTTCAAGCGCGCCACATTCACCATCGGCGGCCGCTGGGAGCACGTCAGCGAGTCGGTCATCGGACAGCCGGAGCAGAACAAGGGTCGCTTCGGTGTTCGATCTGTTCGGCAACGGCAGAACGGCGGTCCGCGTGGGTTACAACCGATTCGAAGCGGCGGCGACGACGACACTGGCGTCGCTCTACAATCCGTCGACCGTCACGACGGCGTCGGCGGCGTGGACCGACTTGAACAAGGACGACATCGCGCAGGGCACGCCCGGCTGCGTGTACCTAACGGCGGGCTGCGAGATCAACTTCGCCAACGTGCCGAAGAACTTCGGCGTGGTCTCGCTGGCGAATCCCGATCCCGGGCTGCAGCGGCCGTATGTCGATCAGTACAACGTCGGCGTTACGCACGAGGTGGTCCGCGGGGTATCGCTCTCGCTCGAATGGTTCCACAATGAGAGCAAGCAGATCATGGAGCGAAACAACGCCCTGCGGCCGGGCACGTACGCGAACGGGACCGTCACCAATTCGAGCTACCGCCCCGTGACGATCTTCAGCCCGATCGACGGCACGCCGATCACGATGTACGACACGGTCAGCGCCGCGGTGCAGGGCGCCGTGCAGCAGATCGACAGCAACGACACGAGCCTGACGCAGGGCTACAACGCCATCGAGTTCAACTTCAACGCGCGTCTGCCGAAGGGCGGGCGGATCTTCGGCGGATCGGCGACCGATCGCACCATCGCCAACACGTGCGCCGGCGCCGCGACGAACCCGAACTTCCTCATCACGATCGGCGGCGTGACCTACTGCGACCAGACCAACAGCGGCATCCCCTGGCGCACGCAGTTCAAGCTGGCCGGCACCTATCCGCTGCCGTGGTACGGCCTCATCGTCAGCGGCGCGTACCAGGGTCTGCCCGGCTACCAGATCGGCACGCAGGCCCTGACGGCTGGCGGCGCGGGTGCGCCGAACTTCACGTCGTTCAGCGGGGCCGGCTCGACCATGACGGTGACGGCGACGACGCGCTACACCGTCTGCCCCGGCAACTCGGCGTCACAGGGATGCGTTGTCGGCGCGTTGGTGGCGCCCACCGGTCTGAATTCCGGATCGCTGTCAGTGCCGCTGATCGCGCCAGGCACCGAGCAGATGCCGCGCGTCAACCAGGTGGACTTCTCGATCGCGAAGCGGATCACGATCGGCCACTTGAAAGTGGATCCGAAACTCGACGTGTTCAACGCGTTCAACTCGAGCGACTACTTCACCGTGCGGACGTCGACGTTCACGCCGACGGCGACAGCCGGCACGTCGGGCGGCACGTACTTGTTCCCGGGCAGCATCATTCAGGGGCGGCTGTTGCGTCTCGCCGCCGTGGTGAACTGGTAGGGAAGGGCTAAGAGTGCGTTGCAGAATTAACCGCCCTCGGGTCCTGACCGCGAACAGCCCACTCGGGTGCTCGGCGAAAAGCGCTGATCACGGGGCCCGCCTCCGCGCCCGAGCGGGCGCCCTGTTCGCGGCCACCCGTGCACGGCTAATTCTGCAACGCGTTCTAAGGGCTAAGGGCTGAGGGCTGAGGGTGATCCCCTCAGCCCTTTTTTGTTATCGTGTACCGCATGGCCCGGCTTCTCGCGGCGCTTTTCGTCGGGATGCTGGCGTTCGTGACTCCGTTGCACGCGGCTCCGCAGGTCCGCGTGCAGTCCGTCGACGGGCCCCAAACGGTGGATCCCCTGGCTGCGCCGCCTGACGTCAAAGCCATCGTCTTCCTCTTCACCAGTACGGACTGTCCGATTTCCAACCGTTACGCGCCCGAAGTGCGTCGACTCGCCACGACGTACGGGCCGAAGGGCGTCGTGTTCCGGCTGATCTATCCGAATCCAGCCGAGACCGCATCCGCCATCCGTGAGCATCTGGCGTCCTTCGCGTATGCGGGCGTGGCGCACGCGTACCGCGATCCAAAACTCGATCTCGTCAAGTTCGTCGGGGCGACGATTACGCCAGAAGCCGCCATCGTCGCAGGCGGCAAAATCGTCTACCGCGGCCGCATCGACGATCGCTACGTGGATCTCGGCCTCGAGCGGCCCGCGGCGACGACGCACGATCTTGATGACGCGATCGAAGCGGTCGTCGCCGGGAAGAAGGTGCCGCATCCCACGACGCAAGCCGTCGGCTGCTTCATCGCCGACTTCGCGCGATGAAATCCGCGACCGTCGTGCTCGCGCTGCTGGCCCTGACGAGTAGGCCGGGTCCTTTCGGACCCGGCGTGATGGCGGGTCCAAAAGGACCCGCCCTACGACTGGCGGGTCCGAAAGGACCCGCCCTACAAGGCCCCACGTACACCAAAGACATCGCGCCGCTTCTCGCCGATCGGTGCGGCATGTGCCACGACGCCGGTGGCTCGGCGCCGTTTGGTTTGCTCACCTACACCGACGTGAAGCGACACGCCGCGCAGATCGCCACGGTCACGCGCCATCGCTACATGCCGCCATGGAAAGCGGATCCGGAAAACGGCCCGTTCGTCGGACAACACCCGCTGGCTGATGCGGAGATCGATCTCGTTCGACGCTGGGTGGAAGGCGGCGCCATCGAAGGCGACCCGCGCGTCCTGCCCGCGCCGCGCCGCCGGATGGAAGGCTGGCGGCTGGGCCTGCCAGATTTGATCGTGACGCTGCCGCAGCCGTACACGCTGCAGGCCGGCGGTACCGATGTGTTCCGCATCTTCGTGATTGCGCTGCCGATCACGAAGACGCGCTTCGTGCGAGGGCTCGAGTTCCGGCCGGGGAATCCGAAAGTCGTCCACCACGCCAACATTCGCCTGGACAAGACGTCGGCATCGCGCGCGCTGGACGATGCCGATCCGGAGCCGGGCTACAGCGGATTAATCCTGCGGTCGGCCGATTATCCCGAAGGGCATTTTCTCGGGTGGACGCCGGGGCAGGTCGCGCCCCTGCTGCCGACGGATCTCAGTTGGCGTCTCGACCCGCACACGGACCTCGTCGTCGAAGCCCACATGCAGCCGAGCGGCAGGCCGGAGAGCGTGCAGCCGTCGGTCGGGTTGTATTTCAGCGACACGCCGCCGACGCGCACGCCGGCGATGCTGCGGCTCGGTCGCCAGACGATCGACATTCCGGTCGGCGACAAGCAGTACACGGTCACCGACTCGTACGTGCTGCCGGTCGACGTCGAGGTCGAGGCGCTGCAGCCGCACGCCCACTACCGTGCGCGTGATGTGGAAGGCGACGCGACGCTGCCAGACGGGACGAAGAAGCGGCTCATTCACATCGGGGACTGGGATTTCCGCTGGCAGCACGTCTTCCGGTACGAGACGCCGCTGCGGTTGCCGAAAGGCACGACGCTGTCGATGCGCTGGGTGTACGACAACTCGTCGGACAATCCGCGGAATCCCGAGCGTCCGCCCAAGCGCGCGCGCTGGGGACAACGCTCGTCGGATGAAATGGGTGATTTGTGGATTCAGGTGCTGACGCGCAACGAGCCGGATCTGGTCACGCTGACGCGTCAGTTCCGCGCGAAGGTCGCCGCCGAGGACGTCAACGGGTACGAAGTCGAGATCGAGAAGCATGCGACTGACACCGGACTCCACGACGATGCCGCGCTCCTGTACCTGGAAGTAGGGCGCCCAGACGAAGCGGTCGCGCATTTCCAGAAATCGCTCGCCCTGAAATCAATGACAGGACGCTCGGCCCCCGCGCACTACAACCTCGGGACGGCGTTGTCGGTGGCGCGACGCCTGGACGAGGCCGTGTACGAATACCGGCAGGCGATTCAGATCGATCCTGCCTACGCGAATGCCCACAACAATCTCGGCGGCGTGCTGCTCGCGCAAGGGAACGCAGACGAGGCGATCCGCGAATTCCGAGAGGTCGTGCGATTGCAACCGCAGTCGGTGTCGGGCCTCGCGAACCTCGCGTGGGTCCTGGCGACGGCCGCGCAGCCGTCGCAGCGCGATGCCGCGCAGGCGATCGATCTGGCCGGGCGCGTCGTCGATCTCACCAGCCGTCGCGACGCGAGAGCGTTCGACGTGCTCGCCGCGGCGTACGCCGCCGCGGGGCGGTTCGACCGCGCACAGGAAGCGGCGGGCGCGGCGCTGCGCCTCATCCCGGCGGAACCGCTGGCGACCGAGATTCGACAGCGACAGGGCTTGTACCGTCAGCGCCGCCCCTACGTCGCTTCGGATCCTGCGTCGAAGCGCTGAATCAGACGTTCGCGGTATGATATTGACCGTGTAGCCGGGCGATCTAAAGGAGCCAGCATGTTGAACTCGAAGTTGACCGGTCAGATGTTGAGTGCCGCGGCGTTGGTGGCCGTGTGCACGGTCCCGCGGGTATCCCTGGCCGCCGATACGGCGCCGACGTTCACCAAAGACGTCGCCCCGATTTTCCAAGCGAAGTGCGAAGCGTGCCATCGCCCCGAAGGCATGGCCCCGATGTCGCTCGTCACCTATGAAGACGCGCGGCCGTGGGCGAAGTCGATTGGCGCGCGCGTCGGCGGTCGTCAGATGCCGCCGTGGCACATCGACAAAACGGTCGGGATTCAGAAGTTCAAGAACGATCGATCGTTGAATGACGATCAGATCGACACGATCGTGCGTTGGGTCAACGCGGGCGCGCCGAAGGGCGATCCGAAGGACATGCCGGCGCCCGTGAAATGGACCGACGACACGAAGGAGTGGGCGATGACGGCCAAGTACGGCCAGCCCGATCTCGTCGTGAAGTCGCCCGAGTACACAACACCCGCCGTCGCGCAGGATGCCTGGTGGCGTCCGAACGTGCCGACGAATCTGACCGAGCCGCGTTGGGTCCGCGCGATCGAGATCCGTCCGGTCGGCAAGAACGCGCGGAAGATTACGCATCACGCGCTGGCGTTCCTGCGGCAGACCGAGAAGGACATGCCGAAGGAGCTTTTCACCAACGACCCCAACGTCGCAGGCGACGGCCTCTTCATGGAATGGGCGGTCGGCAAGAACGGCGACGAAATGCGTCCGGACTCCGGCCGCCTGATGCTGCCGGGCTCGAGCATCACGTGGGAGATGCACTATCACGCCATCGGTGAAGAGGTTTCGGCGCACACTGAGCTCGCGGTCTGGTTCTACCCGAAGGGGCAGGAGCCGAAGCACCGCGAAGTGCTGGGGCTGTTCAATACGTTCTCGGCGCCCCCCGGGGTGTCGCTCCCGAACGCGCAGCCGCTCGACATCGCGCCGAACAGCGTGACGACGACCGAAAGCTTTATCACGCTGCGCGAGAACGCGCGCATCGAAAACTTCCAGGCGCACATGCACCTGCGCGGCAAGGGCATGTCGATGGAAGCGCTCTACCCGGACGGCCGGCGAGAGACGTTGAGCCAGGTGACGGATTTCAACTTCAACTGGCACAACATGTACATCTACGCAGACGATGTGGCGCCGCTCCTGCCGAAGGGGACGATGCTCCACTTCATCGCGTGGTACGACAACACGCGGAATAACAAGTCCAACCCCGATCCGGATCAGTGGGTCGGCTGGGGCGATCGCACGGTGGACGAGATGGGCCACGCGTGGATCAACATCACGTACTACAAGGACGAGGACTTCAAGGCCGAGCAGGCCAAGCGCGCCGCGCAGAGCAAGACGCAGACGACGGCGGGCGGTCAGGATCGGTAGGGTCCGCCTTCACGCCGACCGTGAGCAGACGCGCCGAATGAGAATCTCTGTTGTGGTCGTTGGATTCAGTCTTGCGCTTGCGGCCGGCGCGTTCGCGCACGCCGGCGCGCAAGGGCAAGGTCAGTTGCCGAGTCCGTTGCCGCTGTCGCTCGGATTGCGCGAGAAGGGCAGCAGCGTCACGCCCGCCTTCGAGGGCTGGTACCACAACAAGGACGGCAGCGTCAGCGTGCTCGTCGGCTACCTCAACCGCAACACGAAGCAGGAATTCGATATTCCGGTCGGTCCGAACAATCACATCGATCCGGGCGGCCCCGATCAGGGTCAGCCGATGCATTTTCTGCCGGGCCGGCAGTGGGGCATCTTCTCGATCAAAGTGCCGAAGGATCTCGGCGACAGGAAGCTGACGTGGACGCTTGTGGCCAACGGCTTCACGAACACGATCACGCTCCACACCAAGCCGGAGTACATCATCGAGCCGTACGAAGACGCCGCCAGCAAGAACACGCCGCCGGTGATTAAGTTCGAGACGAACGGGAAGACGTTCACGGGACCGCCGACCGGCATCGCCGCGACGTACACGGCGACGGTGAACGCGCCGCTGACGCTCGATGCGTGGGTGACCGACGAGCCGGCGAAGATCAATCTCTTTACGTTTCCCGGCTTCACGCCGCCGCAGCCGTCGGTCAAGTGGAGTTTGTTCCGCGCGCCGGGTTCAGGCGGCACTGTGAAACTCGATCCGGTGAGCCCGAAGATCGATGCGGCGGCCGGCGGCAAAATCTCGGCGACCGCGACGTTCAGCGCGCCCGGCGACTACCTCCTGCGCCTACAGGCGAACGACTCGACGGGCGAAGGCGGCGGCGGGTTCCAGTGCTGCTGGACCAACGCGCACGTCAGAGTCACTGTCAAACCTTGAAGGAGGCTGGAGGCTGGAGGCTGGGGGCTGGAGGCTGGGGGCTGGAAAGGGGGCTGGAGGCTGGGGACTAGAGGCTGGGATTGCAGAAAATGCAAACTCACGCTCTCTTCGCTGTGGAAGAAACTGCCAGGTTTTGATACTCACGAACGAAATCATTCGAGAATTCGCGCGGCATTGTTCCTGCACCGTCGCGCGACATGTCCACACCATTCACCTACCGAAATCTCGAGGCGTGGCGGCAAGGAATGGATCTCGTCGAGCGCGTATATCGCGTGACGGCGACGTTCCCACAGTTTGAGCTATACGGCCTGACGAGTCAGATCCGCCGAGCGGCGATCTCAATTCCGTCAAATATCGCCGAAGGCCATTGCCGTCGCTCGACGAAGGCGTACGCGAATCACGTCAGCATCGCGCTCGGCTCGCACGGCGAACTTGAGACGTGCGTCGAGATCGCCACGCGTCTCAGGTTCCTGCCGGCGAAGGGAAAGAGCGAGCTGCTTTTAATCAGCGACTCGACTGGTCGGCTCTTGAACGGGCTGTACGCTTCACTCGAAAGAAAAATCGCCGCTGAGGCTGGAGGTTAGGGGCTGGAGGCTGGATGCTGGAGGCTGGATGGCTAGGGGAAGACTTCGACGCGCGCGCTGGCGCGTGGCGATCCGGAGGATCGGTGTCGGCGTAACGGCTCCGGCTCACCAGCGGCGCTGCACGTCCGCTCAGCCCGAGGCGAACCGCAGCGAATTCCCGAGATGTTCACGGGTGAACCGAGCCGACGAATTGCCGACACCCTACACCGGTTCGCCATGGGCTGCATTGAAAAATGTTTCGCGCAGCGCCGTCTGGTGCAGCCGGATGTTAGCTTGCTACTTCGATTTTCGCATTCGGCGAATCAGTTCATCACCGTCTCGAATTACCTCGGTCTTTTCGTGGAGAGCCGGATGCTTCTCGAAGCGGCTGTAGCCTTCCGGTTCGCCCGTGTCGGCCCTGACGACCCATGAAGCCTTTTCGCAACGTTCTCCGAGCAGGCGCCCAACCGACCGATGCGGCACACCCGCAGCATCACCGACCGCCTTGTAAGTGGCCCGAATGTGTTCTCGGTCAAGAAACTCGACTATCCGAATGAGAGCAGGATCCATGTTTGATATTGTCAAGCTAACCGATTGTAGGCCGCCACCAGACGTCGATTGTCGAGTTTCCTAGCCTCCAGGCCCTACTAGAGGCTTGGGACTAGAGGCTAGGAAATGCATTCTCCAGCCCCCAGCCTCCTTGTCTTTTCACCGTCCTCGCAGCGCCCGTCGCAGCGCCTCCAGATCCTGTCGCGCTTGATCGTCCGCGGGATCGATCCGCACGGCCCGCTCGAACTCCACTTGTGCCTCGGCCAGCTTGCCCTGCGCGGCCAGCGCGCGCCCAAGCATGTCGTGGCCGACCGCATCATCCGGCTGGAGCTGCAGCAGGCGCGTCACTTCGAGCGAAGCCGCCGGGATGTCGCCCTGGTTGAAGAGCTCGCCGCCTAGCTCGAAGCGCGCCCGCGGAAAATCGCGCGCCGCCTCGCGCAAATGCGCGATGGCCTCGTCGTGCCGTCCGGCTCTCGCGAGCTCGACGCCCACCATCGTCTGCGCCCAGCTGCTCAGCCAGCGCTCGAGGCACGATCCACCCGGCTGCGAGCCCGGCGTACAACGCCCCACGCTTCTTCAACGTTGGTCGCAGCGAGTCGCTGACGAACACGACGTCGTAGATCACCACCATCAGGGGGGCCGTGACCATCGATTCCTTGCACGCCATGCCGAGCGCGCACGACACGATGGCCGCGCCCTGCCAGAGAGCCGGGCGACGCGCGTCCATCGCCCGGGCACTCGCGTACATCGTCAGCAGGTAGAACAGCGCCATCATCGACTCGGTGCGCTGCGTGAGGTAGTCGACGGCTTCGGTGTTCAGGGGTGGAGCGTCCAGATCAGCGCGGTCGCGAACCCGAGATCGACGGCGCGCTCCCCGAAGGCGTCGCGCAGTCGCGGCGACTCCAGCGTGCGCCGGACGAGGCCGAAGATCAGCAGCCCGCACCGCAGATGCACGGCGACGTTCCAGACGTGATAGCCGACGACGTGCTGTCCGCCCAGCGCGTAGTTGATCGCGAACGACAGGTTGACGACCGGTCGGCCGGCCACCGGCAGCTCGCGCGAGGGAAAGAACACGCTCGAGGGCCGCAGGCTGCGAATCTGCGCGTTGTCGAAGATCGTCGCCTGGTCGTCGAAGATGAACGGCCCGGAGAGGCTGTTCGCGTATGCGAGCGCACCGGCCAGGACAGCAGGCCCGCGCGCCATCGCAGGCCCCAGCTCGCGTGAGGCGGGCGCGGCCGTTTAGTTCGCGGCGTGGCGGCTCGTCTCGCGGCTGACACGGTGAGACGTCAATTCTAGCCCGCAGCCACCAGCCACCAGCCCCTAGCCACCAGCCTCTACAACGGATACCGCAACGTCATCCCAAGCAACGTCACCAGTATCAACACGACGGGCGTCAGGACGAGAAAGACGACGATCGTGTAGCCCATGACGTCGCGCGCGCCGAGCTTGAACAATCCTAGAATCGGCAGCATCCAGAACGGCTGCACGAGATTGGCGAGCGCTTCGCCGAGGTCGTACGTGGACACGATCCAGCCGAGGTGCACGTGCAGCGTGTGCGCCGCCTCCATCACGTACGGCGCGATGATCACCCATTTCGATCCACCAGACGGTACGAACACACCGAGCACGGCCGAGTAGATCGCAACGAGCGGTGGAAATGTCGCTGGCGTCGAGATGCGCACGAACGCATCGGCCAGCCGGTCGCTCAGATGCGTGCCGGTGATGATGCCCGCGATGCCCGCGTAGAACGGAAACTGCAGGATGACGCCCCAGATCGCTGGCGTCGCGTTCTGCACGGCGCGCATGAGCTTCGCGGGCGTGCCGTGCAGCAGGAATCCGACGAGCAGGAACGCGAGATTGAGGATGTTGAGGTTGATCGCGTTGAGCGGTTCGCCCGCCTGCATGAAGTAGCGGACGAGGTACGTCCCGCCGAGCGCAAAGACGAACCACGTCAGGATGGATGAGTGTTCGAGCCATTGGCCCGGAGTTGGGTTCAGGGTACCGTTCTTAGTTCTCACTTCCGCGGGACCAAGATCGATACCAAGGTCCCGCGCGGTCTTGCCTCGGCCGGCCGGCGGCGTCGCGAGCCACATGACAAGCGTGACGACGGCGATCTCGATCGGCACCGAGAGCAGGCTCTGCCAGAGAAAGATCGTGTGGCGGAACGGAATGATGCCGCCGGAAACGAGGCCGCCGTGCGAGACGATGTCGCGGATCTGCGGCTGCAGCGCGCCCGGCGTGGCCATTTGCAGCGCCGCGGATCCGCTCAAGCCCTGCGCCCAGACGCTGCCGAGGCCGAGGAAGCTCGCAGCCGCCAGCGCGCGGTAGTCGACGCCCCCTTCAATGTCAGGGCGCCGCGCGATCTCGATCGCCAGCACGGCGCTGAAGACGAGGCTGAAGCCCCAGTTGAACCACGAGCTCGTCATCGCGAAAAACGCGACGAGCGCGACGGCACCGCGCGGCGTGCGCGGCCACGAGGCGATCCCTCGAATGAGGCGGCCCACTGGAGGAGACGTCGCGAGCACGTGCCCCGTGATGATGATGAGCGCCATCTGCAGCGTGAACGGAATCAGTTCCCAGAAGCCGCGGCCCCACGCGTCGACGATCTGCGACAGCGTGGCGGGCGTCGCCGTCAGGCCGGCGCCGAGCACGAACACGGTCGCCATGAGCGCGAAGATGAACGCGTCGGGCACCCATCGTTCGGTCCAGTCGGTGAGCGCCAGCGCCCCGCGCGCGATCGCTCCTGGTTGTTCTGTCATGGTGAGTGCAGCGTACCTTAAATCCCGGTCGTCACTTGAATCGGCGACGCCGTTGCGCGATCGGTCTCGATTCTCTCGTCCGGTTGAATGGTGCCGATGCGTCTGCTCAAGTGACGGCCGGGACTAGCGGCGGTCTGGCGTGACGACGCGGCCGCCGAGTTTTCCGGTGAACGTGTTCGCCTCTTTCTCGATCACGCCGTTCACGAGCACGTACTCCATGCCTTCCGACAGGTGATGCGGCTCGAGATAAGTCGCCGCGTCGCGAACCTTCGCCGGATCGAAAACGAGCACATCAGCCCACGCGCCGGGACGCAAGACGCCGCGATCCTTGAGGCCGAACACGGACGCCGGCAGTGACGTCATCGATCGCACGGCGAACGGCAGGTCGATTGTTCCGCGCTCGTTGACGTAGACGCGAATCTTGCGCGCGAACGCCGCGTTGCCGCGCGGATGCGGCTTGCCCTGGCCGAACGGCACGAGATCGCCGTCCGTGCACGTCATCGTGAACGGCTGGCGCATGATCAACTCGATGTCGCTCTCGGACATGTTGAACGAGACGAGACCGGCATCGCCCTTGAGCAGCAGATCCATCGCCGTCTCGTCGGCGGGTTTACCCATCGCCTTCGCGACCTGCGCGAGCGACTGACCCTCGAGCGCCGGATTCGCCCCGTAACGCGAGATCACGAGCTTGTCCGGTCCGCCTCGCCGCTCGAAGTTGCGCCGGATGTCCGCCGCCAAACGATCGTGGTCCGGCCCCTGAATCCGCTTGACCAGTTCCGCGCGACCGCCGACCTCCGCCCATCGCGGGATCAGCGCGCCGACGATGCCCGTGCCGCTCGCGTCGTAGGGATACTGATCCGCGTACACCTCGACGCCGCGATCGCGCGCCTGTTTGATCTTCTCGACGAGCGCCATGGACAGGCCCCAGCTCGCCGGTCCGAGCGCCTTCATGTGCGCGACGATGCCGGGCAGGTGGCCCTCCTCGGAGATACGGATCACCTCCTGCACCGCGGCAACGACGCCGACGTTGTAGTCCGCTTCGTCCCTGACGTGGCTCTCGTACACGCCGCCCATTTCGCCGACGACTTTCGCGAGCGCGATCACTTCCTCCGTCTTCGCGTAGCTGCCCGGCGCGTAGTAGAGGCCCGACGACAAGCCGATGCCGCCGGCTTCCATGCCGTTGCGCGCGAGCGCGACCATCAGGTCGAGCTCGGCGGAGGTCGGCGCGCGATCGGCCATGCCGATGACTTCGCGGCGAATCGAGCCGTGCGGCACGTACAACGCGACGTTCACGCCGATGCCGCGCTGCTCGAATCCACCGCGCTGCGCCTTGAGATCGATCGTCCCGCCGCCGTCGGGATTGATCATCACCGTCGTGAGACCCTGCGCGAGCAGTTGGCGGCCTTCCTTCAGGCTTCCCGCGAGTCCCTCCGAGGAATGCGAGTGCACGTCGATGAAGCCCGGCGAGACTGTGAGGCCGTGCGCGTCGATCACGCGCGTCGCCGTGGCGTTGCCGAGCCGGCCCATGTCCACGATGCGCCCGCCGCGGATGCCGATGTCGGCGGCCAGCCAGGGATTGCCGCTCCCGTCGAGGACGCGGCCGTTGCGGATCAGAACGTCGTAGCCGCCAACGTGCGCGACCGGCGCCTGCATCGACGCGGGGGCGGTGAGCGTGAGTACGAGAATGACAAGGAGCAAGAGTCGCTTCACGCGGTTATCTTACGCTCACGCTCGCCTGAACCGCCTCCGCCAAGGCTACGGCGGTCCGCCGAAGCGTCACGCGAAGGCGGCAGGCTCGCGCTGCACTGAGTCTCCGTCGCGCGAGGCTTTAGCCGAGCGCCGACCGCCACGTATAATCCCGCGATGGCGAGTCGCCCGCCCCGCGCCGTCGGTCGCAACGTCCTCCGCAAGGAAGGCGCGGAGAAGGTGACTGGCGCCGCCCGCTACATCGACGACCTCACGTTTCCCGGTCTGCTGCACGCGCGGACGATTCGCTCGACGATTCCCGCCGGCGAGATCGCCGGCATTCGGTTCAATTTCGATCGCGCCGGCTTCACCATCGTCGATCATCACGACGTTCCCGGCCGCAACATCGTCGCGCTGATCGATGACGATCAACCATGTTTGGCGGAGCGCGCGGTCCGGCACGTCGCCGAACCGATCCTGCTGATCGCGCACGAGGACACAGAGACCCTTCTCGCCGCCGATGTGCAGATCGACTACCGGCCGGCTACGCCGAACTACGACCCGGAGAAGTCGGCCACGACGTTCAAGACGATCGCGATCGACAAGGGCCGTCTGGATGACGGCTTTGCCTCAGCCGACGTGATTGTCGAAGGCGAGTACCGTACCGGGCTTCAGGAGCAGCTCTACATCGAGCCGAACGGCGTCATCGCGGTGCCCGACAACGGGGTCCACGGCGGCGTCACTGTTTATGGATCGATGCAGTGCCCGTACTACGTGCATCGGGCGCTGAAGATCCTGCTCGGCCTGCCCGACGACAAAGTGCGCGTGATCCAGACGGAAACGGGCGGCGGCTTCGGC
>JACPZV010000133.1 GCA_016195295.1 Acidobacteriota bacterium | reverse complement strand
TCAAAGGCGAGCGCGCCGCCCGTCGTCCGCATGAACGTCGTGTGGACGTTGTCCTTCAGCGCGATCGGGATGCCGTGCAGCGGTCCGCGCATTTTGCCCTGCGCTCGCTCGCGATCGCGCTCGTCTGCGAGCTCGAGCGCTTTCGGGTTGATCGTGATCGCGGCGTGCAGCTTGTCTTCGTACGTCGCGATGCGCATCAGGTACTGCTCGACGATCAGCCGCGACGTGACGCGATGCTGCGCCATGGCCGTCTGCATCTCGGCAATCGACGCTTCAACGACGGTGAACGGCTTGTTGGCGGCCACCCGCGTCGGTACCGGCGTCCGGCGGGTTCTCGTTTGCGCGCCGATGCCCAGGGTCGCAAGTCCAAGAAGAATGGCGGTGGCGAGGAATAGTCGCTTCATTCGCGGATTATAGCTGCGTATCATCAGAAGACCGATGACCCTGAACCTCGACCCGACCTGGCTCTTCCTGTCGCTGATCCCGGGCGGCATCGGCTTCGTGTTGTTCGTGTACGGCAAGAAACAGGGACGCTGGCCGCAGATGGCCGCAGGCCTCGTGTTCATGGTCTACCCGTACTTCACGCCGGGCATTCCGGCGCTCCTCGGTGTCGGCGTCCTGATTGGCGCGGTTCTCTGGATGGCTGTCAGGCTGGGCTGGTGATTGCGGATACTTTGCTATAGGGTGCTTGGGCCTGACGTGGTAGGGTGCTCGATCCTGTCGCCGTAGGGTGCTGGGACCTAACGCAGTAGGGTGCTGGGAACCTCGCGCTGTAGAGTGCTGCGGCACGCGGCATGCGTACGAAAAGCGCATGATCGTTCGGCGATTCGAAGATCTGGTGTGCTGGCAGCTTTCCCACGAATTGAAATGCGAGGTGTTTGCATTTACTGCAAACAGGCCCGCCGCGAGAGATTTCAAATACTGCGATCAGATTCGTGATTCGAGTGCGTCGGCGGCGAGCAACATCGCCGAAGGATTCGGCCGCTTCCGCCCTCGCGACTTCGCGCGTTTCCTGGAGATCGCAAGAGCATCGTTGATGGAAACTCAAAACCATCTCCGCGATGGTCACGACCGGAGATACATCGAGGACCGGCTCTACTGGAGGCTGAGGAATCTTTCGGCGAAGGCGCTGCGAGCGACGACGAATCTCATGCTGTGCCAGCAGGCGCGCGGCCGGCAGAAGTAGCACGTTGCGGCGTTAGGACCGAGCACCCTACGGCGCAGGGTCCAGCACCCTGCGGCGTCAGGTCTCAGCACCCTACAGCGTCAGGTCTCAGCACTCTACAGCGCCAGGACCCGAGCACCCTACAGCGCCAGGTCTCAGCACCCTACGGCGCCAGGTCCCAGCACACTGCGGCATCAGATCTATCCGGTTCGACGCGTCAGGACGATCCAAGCCGCGGTCGCCGCCGCTTTTTCTTCCGCGCGCCACGGCCTGCCGAGCGTCTCGCCGAATTCGTCAACGACCTTCTTGATCTCGCGATCGGATCGACCAAGATCGGCTGTCGCTCTCTTCGCCAGCGTCTTCTCGACGACGACGTCGCACGCAATCCCGTGGGACCGCAGCGCGTCTTCGAGCACGGTGCGAAACAGCCGGCCCTCGTTCGCGTGCGCTCTCATGTGCGGGCTGCCGATGGTCGCGGGATCGACGACGCTGCCGACGACGAGCGCAGCCGAAAAATTCGCGCGATGTTCTCGCGACCCTGCCGCCTTCGCGCCTCCGGCGCTCCGGCGAGCTTCGCCGTAGCGTGAGCGGAGGCGGGAAAGGGTCGCGCTACTGGTCTGCGTGATCAACGCGGTGACTGACTTCACCGCGCAGCGTTTGACGATCTTCAAGCGCCGTGCGATCTCTCCCTCGTCCTCCTCGGTCTTGAACATGCGGTTGTGATACGGCTGGCGCGTTCCCGGTGCCTTCGGATCGCTCATCTCCACGATGTGGCGCGCGATCGCCCGCGGCGTCTCGGCGGATCCACCGAGCACGACGGCAATCGCGTAGCCGGACTTCACGCGAAAGCCGATCGCCGTCCGGCTCATTTCATCAACTCCTGGGCTTCCTGAAACGTCATCGCGTGTTTCGCGAACGCGTCGTACGTGCCGCGTGTCTTGAGCTCCCTCGCGATGTCGCGCGCCAGCGCCATCGTCGCGCGATGCGGACCCGAACCGACGCTCACGCGCGCCACGCCGAGCGTTTCGAGCTCCGAGACCGGCGGTGTGCCGGCGACCGCGAGGATGTTGATGGGTCCGCCGATGCCTTTCACCAGCGCCGCGATCGTCTCGCGATCGCGGACGCCCGGGACGAACACACAGTCGGCGCCCGCCGAGAGAAACGCCCTGCCGCGCTCGATCGCGACGCTCAGTCGCGTCTCGGGCGCGCCGATCGCGCCGAGGAACACGTCCGTGCGCGCGTTGATGACGATCGGCACGCCGGATGTCCTGGTCGCCTTCACGACCGCGATGATCTTCGCGGTCTGCGTCGCGAGCGGTTCGAGCTCGGGCGATCCGGGCACGAGATCCTCGAGGTTGATCCCGACGGCGCCCGCGGCGACGACGCGCAGCACGACGTCGGCGACTGCGTCGGGGGTCGTCGCGTACGCGTGCTCGATGTCCGCGGTCACCGGCACGCGGACTGCGCGCGCGATGCGCGCGACCGCTTCGATCATCTCGCGCGCCGGCACGACGCCGCCGTCCGGATACCCGAGCGTGGCCGCTACGCCGGCGCTCGTCGTCGCGATCGCCGGGAAGCCTTCGGCTTCGAAGAGTCGCGCGGACACGGCGTCCCACGCGTTCGGGAGGACGAGGATAGGGGGTCCATGATGCAGCGCGCGCAGGCGTTCGGCTTTTTCCGGCATGACGGCAGTATACCGGCTCGAACTTCCTCGCCCCGCGTCGAGAACGGGCGCTCGATTGCTAAGGGCCTAGATTAGGACCGCGCGTTGAGCATTGGCCGCGCTCGGGTCCTGACCGCGAACAGCCCTCTCGGGTGCTCGGCGAAGAGCGCTGGTCACGGACGACGCCTGCGCGCCCGAGTGGGCGCCCTGTTCGCGGCCACCCGTGCACGGCCAATTCCGTAACTCGTTCATCAGTTCAGTTAACTCAGCGGGTTTCCCGAAGCTGCGTCGCGAGATGCCAGTGATTACCGAACGCATCCTTCACGCCGGCCGTGCGATCGCCAGACGGCTGATCCGCGGGCTTGCTGAGCGACGTCGCCCCGGCTCCAAGGGCGCGCCAGTACGACGCCTCCACGTCCGGCACGTACACGTAGAACATCGTCGGCATGGGTTGATACGGGCCGTGCGCTTCGCCCATCTCCACGACCGAATCGCCAATCGTGACGCGTGCATGATGGACGACGCCGTCCGGCGACGCGTACTTCTCCACGCCCGTCGCCCCGAAGGCCTGCTCGAGAAACTTGATGAGCGGCTCGGCACGCAGCGGATGGAGATAGACATTGACCGTGTGCAGACCGGCGGGGACGTGGCGGTCGCCTTTTGCCGTCGCGATGTACCAGACGTTGCCGGACGGATCTTTCACGCCGGCGCTGCGCTCGCCGTACTCCTGATCCGCCGGCGCGCCAATAGACGACGCGCTGCGATCGAGCGCGCGCTGATAGACCGCGTCGGTGTCCTCGACGTACACGTGCAGCGCCGTCGGCATGCCGGCCCTGCCCAACGGACGGCCTTCGCGGCCACCGCCGATCATCAGCATCGAGTCGCCGATGCGCACTTCGGCGTGCATGCCGCCGCCGGGGCCGACCGAGCGATATCTTTCCTCGGCGTCGAACACGCGCGTCGTGAACTCGATCAGCGCGGGTGCGTCCTCAACGACGAGATATGGCGTGACGGTGCGGAAACCTTTCGGCATGAAGGTCGAGGCCTCTCGAGGCTGCTGCTGCGCCTCCATCGCGGCCATCCGCCGGTGCATCTCGTCCACCGACATGTCCTCCTTGCGCGTGGCGACGGTCCAGCGGTAGCCGAAGGGATCCGCGACGGAGCCGGACCGATCGCCATAGAACTGATCGGAGACCGGCGTGACGAGCCGCGCGCCCGCGGCCACGGCGCGCTCGACCGACGCGTCCGCGTCCGCCACGTCGAGGTGCATGAGCACCGGCGACCCGCCCAGCGTCTCCGGGCTCGGGAACCCGGCCTCCGGCGCTTCCTCGCCGAGCATGACGATTGAATTGCCGATCGCGAGCTCCGCGTGCGCGATTCGCCCGTGGCCCTCGAAGCGCATCACTTCCCTGGCGCCAAAGGCTTTCGTGTAGAACTCGATGGCCGCCGCGGCGTTCTTCACGCGCAGGGCCGGCGTCGCCGTCTGCCGGACGGCCTTCAGCGGTTCGGTGGCAACGGTCATCTTCGTCCTCCCTTGCAAGTCGGCCTTCAGCCGCATCTTGAACGACGGGCGCGGCAGATCGCGCAGCGCACGCGCGATCGACACGTACGGCTCGAGCTCGCGATCGACAGGCGTCTCGAGGCCCGCGATCGTCGCCTGGATCGCCTCGTCCAGTCGATCGACCAGTGGCCGTTCAGCCATTGGCATCCTCCATCCGCGTGCGGAGGCTCTGCAGCGCGCGCAGCTGCAGCTGCTTCACGGCGCCTTCGGTCTTGTTCAAGCGACCCGCGATGTCGCGGATGCTGCGCTGCTCGATGAAGCGTTCGACGATGACGCGGCGCTGATCGGCCGGGAGCGCATCGACGAAGCGGAACAGATCGGCGCGGCGATCGGACGCATCGGCGTCGGATTCCACGCGTGGCTCCGGCGCGGCGGCGAGGCCCGGCATTTCCCGCGTCGCGCGCTTCGATCGATCCGCGATGGCGTTGGCCGCGATCCGGAGCAGCCAGGCGCCAAACGGCGCGCCCAGGAACTGAAAGCCGGGCAGCGCGGCGAGCGCTTTGTGAAACACGTCGGCCGTCACGTCTTCCGCGGCGGCGCGATCGCGCACGCGGCGGGCGACGAACGTGTAGACCCGCACGAAGTGCTGCTCGTACAGCTCGCCAAACTTCGCCGGATCCTGCTGCGCAGCTTCGACCTGCAGACGCTCGTTGGCGTCCATGGAGTCCGCTGAGTATATAAACGAGCGAGCGAGGGAAAGGTGACGGCGGCGCCCGGAAGGCCGAGTCACCCGTTAACATTCAGATCGCCCCGTCCGTCTGCCTGGGTGACGGAATCCGCATGCAGCATGCGCTCAGCGTCGCGCGTCCTCCCGTGCTGACCTTTCCGGGCCGGTCCGGTGAAACCGGCGCGCGCGGCGGGAGCCTGGCGGACGTGCTTCGGGCGGTCGCGTCGGGCGATCAGGACGCGTTCGCGCGGCTATACGCGGACTACTCGCGGATGGTGCACGCGATTCTGCTCGGGCGCGTGCCGCGGCGCGACGTGGACGATCTGGTGCAGGACGTCTTCATGACCGCGTATACGCGGCTGGGCGCCTTGCGCAATCCCGAGGCGTTCGGCGGCTGGATCGCTGCCATCGCGCGCAATCACGCGACCGATCATCTCCGCCGGTCGCACGAGCAGGAGGCGCTGCCCGACGAGATGCCCGGCGGCGATCCAATCGAAGCCGAAACGCTCGCGATCCTCGACGTGGTTCACACACTGCCCGAGGCGTATCGCGAGACGCTGCTGATGCGGCTGGTCGAAGGGATGTCCGGTCAGGAGATCGCCGATCGCACGGGGCTCAGTTCGGGATCGGTGCGCGTGAACCTGCATCGCGGGATGAAGTTGTTGAGAGAGAAGCTGGGCGCTGAAGGCTATGACTAACGACTATCTGTGGGATCCGTCGGCGACACCCGATCCCGACGTCGAGCGCTTCGAGCGCGCGCTCGGTCGATTGCGATCGACGCCGCCCGTGCCGGTGTTGGCGGACATGGTCCGGCGGAAGCCTGACGCGACCGGTCCGATCCGCTGGCGGACCGCGCGCTTTCTCGCGCCATCGCTCGCGGCGGCCGCCGCCGTCGCACTGATGATTGCGTCGACGTGGCAGACGACGCGGTCGGCGGCGTCCTGGGAAGTTGCCAGCCTCGAAGGACAGCCGCGCGTCGGCTCGACAGTGATTACGGAGACCGGTCGCATCGCAGTCGGCCAGACGCTGACGACCGATGCCTCGTCTCGCGCGAGATTGGACATCAACACGCTCGGCGCGGTGACGATCGAGACGAATTCGCGCGTGCGCCTCCTGGCCGCGCGCGCAGATCAGTATCGGCTCGCGCTCGAGCGCGGGACGCTCCACGCGGTCATCGTCGCGCCGCCCCGTCAGTTCGTCGTCGACACGCCGTCGTCTCGAGCGACCGATCTTGGCTGCGCGTACACGCTGCACGTCGACGAAGATGGCACGGGATTGCTGAGCGTCACGGCCGGGTGGGTATCGTTCGAGTACAGGGGACGCGAGTCGTTCGTGCCGGCGGGCGCGTCGGCACGGACCGATCCGGAGTTCGGACCCGGCACGCCGCGCTACGACGTGGCCGACCAGCGCTTTCGTGACGAACTGGATCTCGTCGACGAGGGCCCGCGCATGAAGGGGTACGCGATGGGGCTCGCGTACGTGCTCGAGCACGCGAGCGTCCACGATGCGATGACGCTGTGGCACCTGATTCCGCGCGTGGCCTCCGCGGATCGCGGCGCGGTCGTCGACGCGCTGGCCGCGCGCGCGCCGATGCCCGACTCGGTGACGCGCGACGCGGTCATGCGCCTCGACAAGGCCGCGCTCGATCAGTGGTGGGACGCGCTCGGTCTTGGTGAAGCGAACTGGTGGAGAATGTGGACCGTTACCCCGCGGTGAATTGAGTAATTGCGTAATCTGGTAGTTGAGTAATTGCTGGGGAGATTTCGCGTCACTCGTCAGCGTAGGCGCGCCGACGACAGAGACGCCTCAGGAGCGAGACACGTGTGCGGTCACGCCGACTATCGATGACGAGCCTGCGAAGGATCCGGAGGCCGATCGATTCGGGCGTGGACCGTGGGTCGTCAACGCCGATCGAACCATTTGGGTCCACAGCTGGACCGGGGCGTGGCATCAGGGACTGAATCAGAAAGTGATGTGGATCCGTCCGGCCGGGACGCAGTTGACGATCTCCGGGGAGCGCATCGACGGCGACGCGCCGGCTCTGGCCAGCGACATTCCATGCTGTTATCGCAGCGGATTTCAGGTGACGCGGATGACGTTCCCGGCCGGTGGCTGCTGGAAAGTGACCGCGACTGCAGGCGATCACCGCCTCGAATTCATCGCGAACGTCCGGCTCAACCCGTGATCGATTACCCAATCACTCGATTACCCACTTACCCAATTCACGTCACTTCAAGGTGATACGCGCCTACGCAATTCATCTCAGCGCCGCGTCAGCGTCCGCTTTGATCGCGGCGAATTCTTTTGTCAACTCCGTGAAGCGCTCAATCGTGCTCGGCCCGAGCTTCTGATCGGCCTCGTTGATCTCGCGGTTCACGTTCGACACCTGGTCGATGAACATTTGATCTTCATACGGCCCGGTCTTCGTCGTCAGACGATCCCACACGCTCTGCAGCTTCGCCTGGTCGCCGCGCCGGGCGTCCATCGCCTGCCGCACGCGGGCCTGCAACTGACGCGCGTCGGCCAGCTGATCACGAACCTTCAAAGCGAAATTCGTCTGCGCGACCAGATCGGCGACGGTCGTTCCGTCCTTCGCGATGCGCGGATCGATCTTGACCGTGAACGACTCGGTCTTCGTCACGCCGCCCGCGGTGAGCTTCGCGCGATACGTGCCGGGCGCCGCCAGCGGTCCGGCGCCGCTGAAGCCGCCGCCTTCGCCGTCGCCGCCGGCCGCCGATCCGCCGGGATACCGCAGATCCCAGACGAAGCGATTCATCCCGACTTTCATCGGCAGCGCCGACGGCAATCCGCCGCCGCGACGGCCGCCACGTCCGGCCGGAGCGCCCGCACGGGCGGTGCTCGAGTAGCTGCGCACGACCTTGCCGGCCGTGTCGAGAATGTCGAGCGTGACTTCACCGGAAGGCGCGGCGAGGAAATAGTCGACGCGCGCACCGACGGGCGGATACTCGGGCATGTCGGGACGGCCGACCGCAGCGTTGTAGTGCATGCGATACGCCGGCGCCGGCGTGAAGAGAAACACGTTCGATCCGTCGAACGGTTTGATCGCGGGCTTCGCTGCTGACGCGGCCGGAGTGGTCACAAGCGATCCAGCGCGGCTTGGCTTGCTACCCGCAGCGCTCTGCGGCGACTGCATCGACGCGCGGACGACGTCCTGGGCAAGCCTGAAGGCCTGCGCTACAGCGGGCTTGCCCGCCGAAGCCTCCGGCGCAGGCGGGTTGTCGGTCGGACGCGGGCGCGTCGGCTTCATCACGCTCGCCGCGAGCTGCCGCAGCGGCGCCACGTCATCCATGATCCAGAACGACCGCCCCATCGTCGAGGCGACGAGATCGCCGTGGTGAACCTTGATGTCCGTGACCGGCGTCGCCGGCAGGTTCTGCTGCAGTGTCTGCCAGTGTTTGCCTTGATCGAACGACACGAACGCGCCCTGCAGCGTGCCCGCGTACAGCAAGCCTTCTTGCTCGGGATCTTCGCGGACGACGTGCATCGGCTGATCGGACGGGATGCCGTTGGTCCCGTCGGTCAGCAGCGTCCAGTGCGCGCCGTAGTCGTTCGTCATGTAGAGGTACGGTTTGAAGTCGTTGAAGTACAACCGGTAGACGGAGACATACGCCGACCCCTTGCGGTGCGGCGAGTCTTCGATCGTGTGCACGCGGCCGCCGGGCGGCAGGCCTGGCGGCGTCACGTTCTTCCACGTCTTGCCGGCGTCGCGCGTCATCCACACCGGACCGTCGTTCGATCCCGTCCAGAAGACGCCGGGCTCGAGCCGCGACGCGCGCATCGAGTAGAGCGCGGCGTACACTTCTTCGCCCGTCATGTCGCGCGTGATCGGCTCGCCTGACGTCACCTGACCCTCGGGGCCGTTCGCCGTCACGTCCGGACTGACGCGCGTCCAATGAATCCCACCGTCGATTGACTTATGCACGTACTGCGAGCCGTGATAGACGATCTTCGGATCGTGCGGATCCACTTCGATCGGCGACTGCCGCACGAAGCGGAACTTCATGTCCTTCGGATTCTTCCCGTAGCGCTGCTGCGGGTTGATCCAGTACGCCTGTTCCTGGCCGGTGTCGACGTTCATGCGGCCGAACTCGCCCTTGCAGTCGCCGTAGACGATCTTCCCGGAGGGAATCGGCCGCACCTGACCGCTCTCGCAGCCCGGCGCGGGAAGCCAGAGCTGAATGGGATCGTCGGGGCCCCACGCCGTCGGCGGGAGGCTCGGCACGGTCAGATTCTTTCCGGTGTCCTGCTGCGGACCGTAGATGTTGTAGGGAAACTGCTCGTCCGCATCGACCATGTACATCTCGGCCGTCGGCTGATTGTTGATGCTGGACCAGCTCCGTCCGCCGTCCTGCGTGACGTTCGCGCCGCCGTCGTTGGTCTCGATGAAGATCTTCGGGTTGTCCGGATTGAACCAGACGACGTGGTTGTCGCCGTGCGGCGTGGAGACGTTGGTGAACGTGCGGCCGCCGTCGGTGGAATGATGGAACGCGAGCTCGGTCACCCAGACGTCGTTGTCGTCCTTCGGGTTGACGAAGACCTTGTTGAAGTAGAACGGCCGCGCGCGCAGCGACTGACTGTTGTTCTGCAGCGTCCACGACGCGCCGCTGTCGGTCGACCGATACAGACCGCCTTTCGCGCCTTTGGCCTCGACCTGCGCGTACACGACTCTCGGATTCGACTGCGCGACGTCGACCCAGACTTTGCCGATCAGATCGTCGGGCAGGCCGCTCGTCTGATGCGTCCAGTGATCGCCGCCGTCCGTCGTCTTGTAGACGCCGCCTTCGCTCGCGGGACCGCCGCTGATGATCGTCCACGGTCGGCGCTGCCCGCGCCACGCGCCGGCGTACACTTCGTTGGGATTCTGCCAGTTGATCGCGACCGACACGGCGCCGGTCTGATCGTTGATGAAGAGCACCTTCTGCCACGTCCGGCCGCCGTCCTTCGTCCGGTACACGCCACGATCGGGGCCCCAGCCGAACGGATTGCCGACCGCCGCGACGAACGCGACGTCCGGATTTTTCGGATGGATCTTCACCTGCCCGATCTGTCCGACGTCTTTCAGGCCCACGGACTGCCACGTGCGTCCGGCGTCGGTCGACTTGTAGACGCCGCGGCCGAGAATCACGTTCGAGCGAATCGCTTCGCTGCCCGTCCCGACGTAGACGACGTTCGGATTGGAATCGGAGACATCGATGGCGCCGATCGATCCGGTGGCAAGCTGACCGTCGGTCACCGGCAGCCACGAGATGCCGGAGTTCTCGGTCTTCCAGACGCCGCCGCCCGTCGCGCCCATGTAGAAGACGTTGGGCTGCGTGCGCACGCCGGCCGCCGCGGTCGAGCGGCCGCCGCGCGTCGGCCCGATGTTGCGCCAGCGCAAATCCTGGTACGCCTTCGGATCGATGACGCTCGTGGAGGTCGACTGCGCCATCACGCGCGTCCAGTCGCGCGCGTGGTGGAACGCGGCCGCGGAAAGAAGCAGCGCGGCAATCGGGACGACGGTCTTTCGCATGGGAAGCCCTCTAATAGAAGTACGTAGGCCGGGTCCTTTCGGACCCGGCAATCGAAGCACCGATTCTACTATTTGCCATCTGTAGGGCGGGTCTTCGGACCCGCCTGTTCGGTGACTTGTAGGGCGGGTCCTTTGGACCCGCCTGATGATGCCGGGTCCAAAAGGACCCGGCCTACGTACGGTGATTCGTAGGGCGGGTCCTTTCGGACCCGCCGGATCATTCTCGCCGGGTCCAAAGGACCCGGCGCACAAACGCCGACGGTACACAGCTTGCGATCGTCCTGCGCATGTCGCGCCCGCATCGCGTCGCCGGCTTCTCGTACCTCGGACCGCAGCGCTATTTCCTGACGTTCTGCACACGAGACCGTCAGTCCGTATTCATGGCCGACGTCGTTGACGAGACACTCGATCAAATCCGGCGTACTGCTCGAGACGAGGCGTTTGCAATTCTTGCCTACTGTTTCATGCCAGACCACGTGCACCTTCTCATCGAAGGTACGCGCGACGACTCCAACCTGCAGCGGTTCGCCAAGCTCTCCAAGCAACGCTCGGGCGCGGCGTTCGCGCTGAAACATCGTCGGCGGTTGTGGCAGGAAGGATTCCACGACCGGGTCCTCCGCGCGGACGACGACGCGAAGGCTGTTGCGCGGTACATCGTCGCGAATCCGGTTCGCGCGGCGCTGGTGGAGAGTCCGATTGAGTATCCGTACAGCGGGTCAGATCTGTGGACAATGGCGGACTTGATCGAGTCGGTTCGGTGATTTGTCGCGCCGGGTCCAAAAGGACCCCGATGATTTGTAGGGCGGGTCCTTCTGGACCCGCCTGATCTGCCGGGTCCGAAAGGACCCGGCCTACAGATCCTCGCGTTCTGCCGGGTCCGAAAGGACCCGGCCTACAGATCCTCGCGTTCTGCCGGGTCCGAAAGGACCCGGCCTACAAATTCATCTACTG
>JACPZV010000143.1 GCA_016195295.1 Acidobacteriota bacterium | reverse complement strand
GCCCGGCACGAGAATGCCGTCCGCCTCGTCCAGCAAGTCGAGCCCGTTCGGTTCCTCCAGCGCCTCCGCTTCAATCCATTTGATGTTCACTTTCACGCGCTGCTGGAAGCCGCCGTGATACAGCGCTTCGTTGAGGCTCTTGTAGGAGTCCTCGTACCCGACGTACTTGCCCACGACGTGAATCGTGAGGTCGTCGACGGGATTCTTGATGCGGTTGACGAGATCCTCCCACGGCTGCATGCGCCGTTCGGTCTGCGGCAAGCGCAGATACTTGAGGACGATCCGATCGAGCCCTTCCGCCGCCAGCACCGCCGGCACTTCGTAGATCGTCGAGACGTCCTTCGCGGTGATGACCGCCTCTTCGTCGACGTCGCAAAACAGCGCGATCTTCCGCTTGATGTCCGAATCGAGGAAGCGGTCGGTGCGGCAGAGCAGGATGTCCGGCTGAATGCCGATGGAGCGGAGATCGCGGACGCTGTGCTGCGTGGGCTTCGTTTTCAACTCACCGGCCGCGCCGATGTAGGGCACGAGCGTGAGGTGCACGTTGAGCGAGTTGTCGCGCCCGACATCCTGGCGGAATTGCCGAATCGCTTCGAGAAAGGGCAGGCTCTCGATGTCGCCGACCGTTCCGCCGATCTCCACGAGCACGACGTCGACGTCGTGGGAGACCGCGCGAATCGCATCTTTGATTTCGTTCGTGATGTGCGGGATGACCTGCACCGTCCGGCCGAGATAGTCGCCACGCCGCTCTTTCTGGATCACGCTCTGGTAGATCTTGCCCGTCGTCCAGTTGGAATTCTTGGTGGTCACCGTGTTGGTGAAGCGCTCGTAGTGACCCAGGTCGAGGTCCGTCTCGGCGCCGTCGTCGGTGACGTAGACCTCGCCGTGCTGATACGGGCTCATCGTGCCCGGGTCGACGTTGATGTACGGATCGAACTTCTGCATGGTCACCCTGTACCCGTGCCCTTCGAGCAGACAGCCGATCGAGGCCGCCGCCAGCCCCTTGCCCAGGGATGACACCACGCCGCCGGTGATGAAAATGTACTTGGGAGACCGTCCATCCATGTGAGGTCCTCAGCGCGTCGTCGTGACCGCCAGCAGGCGGCGCACCTGTTCAAGATCAGCCGGGGTGTTCACTTCGAACGATTCATGCTGCGTCTCGACGGCTTTGATTCGGATCCCGTGCTCCAGCGCTCTCAATTGCTCGAGCGATTCGGCGCGTTCGAGCGGCGTGGGCTCCAGAGTGCCCAAGACCATCAAGGCGCTGCGGCGATAGCCGTACAGACCGATATGTCTATAGAGAGGCGGCCACCCGCCACGGGGGTCGCGGATGTGGGGGATCGGTGACCGCGAAAAGTAGAGCGCGAAACCGCCGCGATCGACCACGACTTTTGCGATGTTAGGATTGTTGAGCTCAGCGGCGTCGTGGATGCGACGGAACAGCGTCGTCATCTGGAGTGACGCGTCGGCCGCGAACGGCGCGACCAGCTCGTCGATCGCGCGCGGATCGATGAGCGGCTCGTCGCCCTGCACGTTGACGACGACATCGCACTCGAGCGTGGCCGCCACTTCCGCGAGACGATCCGTGCCGGTCTGGTGCGTCGCTTTCGTCAGCCGAACGGCGCCGCCGAAGTCGTGGACGCACGTCGCGATGCGTCGATCGTCGGTCGCGACAATGACGTCGGACACGGAAGACGCGGCGGCGGCGCGTCGGTACACGTGTTCGATTATCGGTCGGCCATCGAGATCCGCGAGCGGCTTGCCGGGAAAGCGTGTCGAAGCGTATCGAGCGGGGATGACGGCGACGATCTTGAGAGGAAAAACCGAATCGACTCTTGGACCAGTCGATACAGGGTGCACGACGAATAATAGCACAACCCCTGATGGGCCGTGCTACGATCCGCAGCGAGAGCCATGAGCCTGAAGCGGACGGCGACGATCGTGGTCGTCGGAGGCGCGCTCGCCGCGTGGCTGGCGAATGCCGCGACATCAAATCGCGAGATCGCGCCCGCGCCGATCGCGCGCACCGCGCCCATCGAAGTGCGTGGAGCCGAGCTCGCGAGTGAAATCGCGCGGCTGCACGAGCGCCTGCGGCCGAATGCGTCGCCGCGCCAACCGGGGCGCAACCTCTTTTCGTTCCGCACCGAACGCGCGCGGCCCGCGACGGTCGCGCCAACTCTGGCGCCTGGCTTCTTCGTGCCGATGCCTGCCGCGTCGGCGGATTCAGGGCTGAAGCTTTCAGGCCTCGCGGAAGATCCGGGGCCGGATGGCAGCCCGCTGCGGACCGCGATCATTTCGAGCCAAACGCAGCTGTATCTCGTACGAGAAGGCGAGACGGTGACCGAGCGCTACCGCGTGACGAAAATCTCCGCCGATGCCGTCGAGCTCGCTGATCTCAACAACGGCGGGAGCCTGCGGCTGGTGTTGAAGTAAGCCTCGCGCTTCACTCTTTCGGTGCCGGTAGCCATCATCATCAATCCAATCTCGGGCGCCGCGCGCCCGGATGTCGCACGGGCGCGCGCGCAGCTCGCGCTGTCGGTCGTCGACACGCACGGCGATCCGGCGGAGGTGTTCGTGACCGAACGCCCGGGTCACGCGCGAGAGCTGGCGAAGGCGGCCGCCGCCCGAGGCGTGCGCCTGGTGATCGCGTGGGGCGGCGACGGCACCATCAATGAAGTCGCCTCGGCGCTGGCCTTTGATGAGACGCCGCTCGCGATTGTTCCCGCGGGCTCGGGCAACGGGTTGGCACGCGAGCTGGGCGTCAACATGCGCCCTGAACGCGCCATCGGAGAAGCGCTGCGCGCGGAACCTCAGCCACTCGACGTCGGCGAGATCGACGGCCGCCTGTTCGTCAACATCGCCGGCATCGGCTTGGATGCCTACGTCGCCTCGCGCTTCAACGCGCCGGGCAACCCGCGCCGCGGCCTGCTTGGGTACGCGGCGCTTACCGCGCGCGCGCTTCTCCGGTACGAGGCGGCACGCTACCGAATCACGATTAGTGGCGGGCTCATCGAAGTACGGGCCGTGCTGGTCACGATTGCGAACTCCGCGCAGTTTGGGAACGGCGCGCGAATCGCCCCGGGCGCCCGCGTGGACGATGGTCAACTCGACCTTGTCGTCGTCGAGGAACGCTCGCGGCTCGCGACGCTCAGTCAACTTCCACGGTTGTTCAACGGCACGGCGGCGCGGATTCCAGGGTGCACGATTCGGCGGATTCAAACGGCGACGATCGAAGCCGATCAGCCGATGACGTTTCACGTGGATGGGGAACCGGTCTCCTCGGGCTCGCGACTGCGAGTCCGCGTGCACCCCGGCGCCCTGCGCGTGTGCGTGAAGCCGCACACGTAGCGCGAGGCTTCAGCCGAGCGGGCTAGGAAAGCCGCACGACCCAGGCCTCGCGAATCGCCGGCACGCGGCGCAGCTCGTCGATTGCGGCGTCGAGCGCACGCGGCGCGCCGGCGTCCTCGTCCACGTTGACGACGCCGATCGCCCCCCGCTCGCTGCGTCCGAGGGCGAAGTTCGCGATGTTCACGCGATGGCGGCCCAGAATCGTGCCGACTTCGCCGATGACGCCCGGCTGGTCGTCGTTGGCGATGATCAGCATCGTGCCGCCGAGCGGCGCCTCGACGTCGACCCCGCGCACGGACACGAGCCGGGGACTGTTGGGCTCGAACACCGTACCTTCGACCCAGCGCTCGCCCGCATCGGTCTGCAGTTTGATTGAAACGAGACTCGTGAAGTGTCGCGAACGGGAACTCCGGGTCTCGACGATCTCGATGCCGCGCGCGTCGCAGGACGCCAGCCGCCGCGCTCGCGGCGATCACTTCGACGCCGCGGCTCTCGACCAACGCCCCGTAATACCGGACGCCGAGCGCTTCGATCCCTGCGGTGCCCATCTGCGACACCAGCGCGCCGAGTTGATCGGACAGTCGGATCCACGGCTGAAGACGCTGGAGCTCGTCGGGATGAATGGACGGGAAGTTGACGGCGTTGCGGACGACGCCGTCGCGCAGGAAGTCGCGGACCGTGGCCGCAGTCTCCACGCCGACCAATTCTTGCGCCTCCTCGGTGGATGCGGCGATATGCGGTGTGGCGATGACCTGCGGCATTCGGGCGAGCGACCAATCCGGCGGTGGCTCTCTTTCGAACACATCGAGCGCGGCCCCCGCCACGATGCCCGAGTCGATTGCGCGCTTGAGCGCCGCCTCGTCGATCAGCTCGCCTCGCGCCGTGTTGATGAGACGGAGCCCGGGCTTGCACCGCGAGAACCGATCGTCGTTGAACACGTGGCGCGTTTCGGCGGTGGCCGGTAAATGGAGCGTCAGGTAGTCGGCCGTGGCACAGAGATCGTCAAGCGAGAGCAGCTCTGCGCCCAGGCTCGCGGCGACTTCTTTTGAAATGTACGGATCGTGGGCCACGATGCGCATGCCGAACGCCCGGGCGCGCTGCGCAACTTCCTGCCCGATGCGTCCAAGACCCGCGACGCCGAGTGTCTTGCCGCGCAGCTCGGTGCCGAGAAACCGGCGTTTCTCCCATCGGCCATCTTTCATGGCTCGATCCGCGGCCGGCACCGATCGTGCCAGCGCCAGCATGAGCGCGCACGTGTGTTCGGCGACGCTGATGCTGTTGGCGCCTGGCGCGTTGACGACGAGAATGCCGCGGGCGCTGGCCGACGTCACGTCCACGTTGTCGACGCCCGTGCCGGCGCGGGCGACGATGCGTAGTACGGGCGCGGCTTCGAGAAGGCGGAGGTCGACTTTTGTGGCGCTGCGGACCAGGAGCGCATCCGCATCGGCGAGATCGGCGGCGAGTGCCGCGGCCTGCCGTCCGGAGCGAGCGTCGACCACCCAACCGGCTTCAGCGCGGAGAATCTCCAGCGCGGACGCTGGCAGGTCATCTGCGACGACGATTTTCAAATTGGCTACAGTATATAATCCGTCGACTCGCCCTACTGTGGTGCAAACCGCTAAAACATTCGAAAGACCACGGCACATCGGTGTAAACGCGGCGTGTTTTCCACAGAGTTTTCCACAACGTTCGCGGAAATCTTCATCCGGTGACAGGTGACCTGACCTAAAAGTCTATGCCGAATTTTTCTTCGCTCAAGCCGCCAACAGACGGCACGCCCATCTCGCGCAAGAACGGTCAGCTCGTGGTTCCTGATGATCCGATCGTGCCGTTCATCGAAGGCGACGGCACGGGTCCGGACATCTGGCGCGCGAGCGTCCGCGTGTTTGACGCCGCGGTGAAGAAGGCGTTTGCGGGCCAGCGTCGGCTGGCGTGGTTCGAGATTCTGGCCGGGGAGAAAGCCAGGAACCTCAGCAACGAGTGGCTGCCGAACGACACGCTCGAGGCGGTCAAGGCGTACAAAGTGGCGATAAAAGGTCCGCTCACGACGCCGGTCGGCGGCGGCATCCGGAGCTTGAACGTCACGTTGCGCCAAGTGCTGGACCTCTACGCGTGCATTCGTCCTGTTCGGTACTTCCAAGGCACGCCGGCGCCCGTCACGCATCCCGAGCGCATGAACGTCGTCATCTTCCGCGAGAACACCGAGGACGTTTACGCGGGGATCGAGTGGGCGAAGGGCACGCCGCAGGCGGAACGCGTGATCGAATTCCTGTCGAAGGAGATGGGAAAGCGGATCGCGCTCGACTCGGGGATCGGGATCAAGCCGATTTCTGAAACCGGCACGAAACGGCTGGTCCGGATGGCGATTCAGTACGCCCTCGCCAACCGCCGGAAGGTCGTCACGATCGTGCACAAGGGCAACATCATGAAGTTCACCGAGGGCGCCTTCCGCGACTGGGGCTACGAACTGGCCAAGGCGGAATTCCGCGATCAGATCGTGACGGAGGACGAAGTCAACCAGGGCGCTGCGCGTGACGGGAAGGTGCTGATCAACGATCGGATCGCCGACAGCGTGTTCCAGCAGATTCTGACGCGGACGTCCGAGTACGACGTCTTCGCGACGCCGAACCTGAACGGCGACTATTTGTCCGACGCGTGCGCGGCACAGGTCGGCGGCCTTGGCATGGCGCCCGGCGCCAACGTCGGCGACGACATCGCGTTTTTCGAGGCGACGCACGGCACGGCGCCGAAATACGCGGGGAAGGACGTCATCAATCCGGGCTCGCTCATCCTGTCAGGGGTGATGATGCTCCATTACCTGGGCTGGACCGAGGCGGGCACGATGATCGAGCAGGCGCTGGAGGAGACGATCAGCCAAAAGAAGGTGACCTACGACCTCGCGCGCCAGATGCCGGGCGCGAAAGAACTGAAGACGTCCGAGTTCGCGGACGCCATTATCAAGAACATGTAGAAAAACGTTTACCACAGAGGACACCGAGGACACGGAGGTAAGACCCCAACAGTTTGCTCCTCCGTGTCCACCGTGTCCTCCGTGGTGATCTTCAGGAGTCGACATGAATCGCAAAGTGACCGTGGTCGGTGGCGCCGGGAACGTAGGTGCCACCGTGGCCCGCGGGGTCGCGGATAAACAGCTCGCCGACGTCGTGGTCGTCGATATTGCCGATCAGAAAGCCGCCGGCGTGGCGCTCGACATGCTCGAGGCGTGTCCGGTGTGGGGATCGGATGCCCGGGTCCTGGGCACGGGCGATTACGCCGAAAGCGCCGACTCGGACATCGTGGTCATCACCTCCGGGATGCCACGCAAGCCGGGGATGAGCCGCGACGACCTGCTGAACGTGAACTACAAGATCATGCAGCAGGTGACCGAGCAGATCGTGAAGCACTCGCCGAAGTGCATCATCATCCCGGTGTCCAACCCGCTGGACGCGATGGCGCAGGCGGTCTACAAGCTGTCGAAGTTTCCGCGCGAGCGAGTCATCGGGATGGCCGGCGTGCTGGACTCGGCACGCATGCGGGCCTTCATTGCGAAAGAGCTGAATGTCTCGGTGGACAACGTGCACGCGTTCGTGCTCGGCGGCCACGGTGACACGATGGTGCCCCTGCCCCGTTACTCGACGGTCGCCGGCATTCCGATCACGGATCTGATGGACAAGGCCACCATCGACCGCATCGTCGACCGCACGGCGAACGGGGGCGCGGAAATCACAAAACTCGTCGGGACCAGCGCGTGGTACGCACCCGGCGCTTCGGTCGTCGACATGGTTGAAGCGATCCTGCTGGACAAGAAGAAGATCGTGCCGTGCTCGGTTTTCCTGCAAGGCGAGTACGGCGTGCGCGATCTGTTTGTCGGCGTCCCGTGCAAGCTCGGCGCGCGGGGTCTCGAGAAAATCATCGAGATCAAGCTCACGCCGGACGAGGACGCGGCGTTCAAGAAGTCGGCGGCGGCGGTCAAGGAACTTGTCGACGTGATCAAAGTCTGAGGGTGGAAGTCTGAAGTCTGGCCGCATAGAATCCGGTCATGAGCGACACCGAACTCGTCGTCGTGCAGAAGTTCAGCAGCCGTCCGGAAGCGGACCTCGCGAAGAGCGCGCTTGAAGCGGCGGGCATCGACGCGATGGTCCGGTCCGACGATGGTGGCGGGATGAAGCCGGCCCTTTCGTGGGCGGATATGCGAGTCGAAGTGATCGTTCGAGCTGAAGACGCGTCAGCGGCGCGCGAGGTCCTCGAGAACAAGGCTCGAAAAGCGTGAACCGGCGCGTCGCGGATTACGACAGCGTCGCGGACCGATTCGATCGTCGGTACATCCTATACGCGTACAATGGCGTCCGAGAGACGCTGCTCGATTTCATCGGCGCTGAAAGACCCTCCGCCGTGCTGGAAGTTGGTTGCGGCACCGGCCACTGGCTGCGTGCCGTGGCCGGCACGTCACCGATCATTGCCGGCATGGATCCGTCGTTCGGCATGCTGTCCCGAGCCCGCGAGACGACGCCAGGCGCGCGGCTCGTCCGCGCGTCCGCCGAAACGCTTCCGTGGGGCGACGCGTCCTTCAATCGGCTCTTCTGCATCAACGCCCTCCACCATTTCCCCGATCGGCAGCGATTCTTCGCGGAGGCGCGCCGCGTCCTGAGGCCGGGCGGTGGACTGCTGACTATCGGCAAGGATCCGCACGCCGAGCGCGATGAATGGTGGGTGTACGACTATTTTCCTGAAACGCTCGCGATCGATCGCGCGCGGTTTGCCGCGGTGCGGACGCTGCGCGGTGAACTGGCGAGTGCGGGATTCGCGTGGGCCGAATCGTCCGAAGCGGACCGCATCGAATCGGTGACACCGGTGACCGATGCGTTCGCCAACGGCGTCGTTGACCGGGCGTATACGTCCCAGTTGACCGTATTGACCGGCGAGGAATTCAACGCGGGCATCGAGCGCCTGCGCGCCGCCGAGGCCGAGTGCGCGGGGCGTGGCGGCACGTTCGATCTCGTGACTGACTTTCGGCTCTACGCGACCATCGGCTGGCTTTCGTAGCGCGAGCCTTTCAGGCGAGCGGGAGGCGCGGTGGTCTTATTGCCCGACGAGGACGGCCGTGACGTACTCGCGGGTCATGCGTGCGATGTTGGAGATGGAAATCTCCTTGGGGCACACCGCTTCGCACTCTCCCTCGTTCGAGCAGCTCCCGAACCCTTCGGCGTCCGCTCGCTGGACCATCGCCACGACGCGCCGATAACGCTCCGGCTGGCCTTGCGGCAGCAGCGCGAGCTGCGAGATCTTCGCGCTCATGAAGAGGTGCGCCGACGCGTTCTTGCAGGCCGCGACGCACGCGCCGCAGCCGATGCAGGCGGCCGCATCCATCGCCACGTCGGCCACGTCCTTGGGAATCGGGATCGCGTTGCCGTCTGGCGCCCCGCCACAGTTCACCGACACGTAGCCGCCCGCGGCGATGAGGCGGTCGAACGCGCTCCGATCGACGACGAGATCTTTGACGACAGGGAACGCCGCGGCCCGCCACGGCTCGATCGTGATCGTCTGGCCGTCCTTGAACCGCCGCATGTGAAGCTGGCAGACCGTCGTCCCGCGGTCGGGGCCATGTGGCACGCCGTTCACGACGAGGCTGCACATGCCGCAGATGCCTTCGCGGCAGTCGGAATCGAACGCGATGGCGTCCTCGCCCTTCTTGGTGAGGCCTTCGTTGACGACGTCGAGCATCTCCAGAAACGACATGTCCGGCGACACTTGATCCGCCGTGTATTCGATGAGGCGACCGGCCGCATTCGGCCCCGCCTGCCGCCAGATTCTCAGTTGCAGTCTCATGGACTCTCAGCAAGAGGCTGGAGGCTGGGGTCTGGAAGAACGCCGTTCCAGTCCCCAGCCCCTAGCCTCTAGCCTCCTCATTTATAACTGCGCTGTGTCGGATGCACTTCCTCGAACGTCAGAGGCTCTTTGTGGAGCTCGGGTCTCTGCCCGACCCCTTTGAATTCCCACGCGGCGACGTACGTGAAATTGGCGTCGTCGCGCAGGGCTTCGCCGTCAGGCGTCTGGCTCTCCTCGCGGAAGTGGCCGCCGCACGATTCACGCCGGTGGAGCGCATCGAGCGCGAGCAGCTCGGCGAACTCGAGATAGTCGGCGACCCGTCCGGCGTATTCGAGGCTTTGGTTGAGATTGTCGGGCGTGCCCGGCACCGAGACGTCCTGCCAGAACTCGTCGCGCAGTTTCGGGATCGCCTGCAACGCGCGCGTCAGGCTCGCCTCGGTGCGCGCCATCCCGACGTCGTCCCACAGGACGCGTCCGAGTTCGCGGTGGATTTCACGAATACCGCGTGTGCCGCGGACCGACAGGAGCTTCGCGATCCGCGCCTGCACGTTGTCGGCGGCCTCTTTGAACGCGTCGTGATCGGTCGTGACTCTTGCACGCGACGCGCTCGCGAGGTAGTGGCCGATGGTGTACGGGATCACGAAGTACCCGTCGGCCAGCCCCTGCATGAGCGCGCTCGCGCCGAGGCGATTGGCGCCGTGATCGGAGAAGTTCGCCTCGCCAAGGACGTGAAGGCCCGGCACGTTGCTCATCAAGTTGTAGTCCACCCAGAGCCCACCCATCGTGTAGTGGATGGCGGGATAGATGCGCATCGGGACGTTGTACGGATCCTCGTCGGTGATCTTTTGGTACATCTGGAAGAGGTTGCCGTACTTTGCCTTGATGGTCTCGGGACCGACCCGTGTGATCGCGTCCCTGAAATCCAGGTAGACGGCCAGATGCGTGTCGCCCACGCCGCGGCCGTCGTCGCACGCCTGCTTCGCGTTGCGCGAGGCGACGTCACGCGGAACCAGATTGCCGAAGCTCGGGTATTTTCGTTCGAGATAGTAGTCTCGCTCGTCTTCCGGAATCTGTTCCGGCGGCCGCGTGTCGCCCTTCTTTTTCGGCACCCAGACGCGACCGTCGTTTCGGAGGCTCTCGCTCATGAGCGTCAGCTTCGATTGATGGTCGCCGCTCACCGGAATGCACGTCGGGTGGATTTGCGTGAAGCAGGGATTCGCGAACACGGCGCCGCGCTTGTGCGCGCGCCACGCCGCCGTGACGTTCGAGTTCACCGCGTTGGTCGAAAGGTAGTAGGCCGTGCCGTAGCCGCCGGTCGCGAGGATGACCGCGTCGCCCGCGTAGCGCTCGATCGCACCGGTCGACAGATTGCGGACGATGATGCCGCGCGCCTTGCCGTCGACGACCACGAGGTCCAGCATCTCGCGCCGTGCGAACACGGTGACGCGCTTCTCGTGTACTTGCCGCATCAGCGATTGGTACGCGCCGAGCAAGAGCTGTTGTCCTGTTTGGCCGCGCGCGTAAAACGTCCGCGAGACCTGCGCGCCGCCAAACGATCGATTGTCGAGCAGGCCGCCGTACTCGCGTGCGAACGGCACGCCCTGCGCGACGCACTGGTCGATGATGTTGACGCTCAGCTGCGCGAGCCGGTAGACGTTGGCTTCGCGCGACCGGTAGTCGCCGCCCTTCACCGTATCGTAGAAGAGGCGATACACGCTGTCGCCGTCGTTCTGGTAGTTCTTCGCGGCGTTGATGCCGCCCTGCGCCGCGATGCTGTG
>JACPZV010000142.1 GCA_016195295.1 Acidobacteriota bacterium | reverse complement strand
ACCCGGGACTGAAATACGAAATCGCGTACAACCGCCTCAATTTCCTCGACCGCATCATCACAAACGCCTGGAAAGAAATGTTCCTGGCCTTCGTCATCACGGCCATTGTCGTGCTCGCCTTCTTGAACCAGATCCGGCCGACGTTTATCGTGCTCGTCACGCTGCCGGCCGCGGTGGCGGCGTCGTTCGTCTGGTGGCGGCCGCTGGGCTTCACCGTCAACACGCCGACGCTCATGGCTCTCACCTTCGTCATCGGGCGCCTCGTCGACGACTCCGTCATCATGATGGAGGTGATCGACCGGCACCTGCGGATGGGGAAGTCCGCGAAACAGGCGGCGATCGAGGGCGCCCAGGAAGTGAGCGGCGCGATGGTCGCGATCGGCGTCTCGTCCTGGATTGCGCTCGGCCCGGCGCTCTTCCTGGGGGGCAGCATGGGGACGGGGTTCCGGGGCATGACAGCGCCGATGATTTTCGCCGCCGTGATGTCGACCTTCTTCACGCTCACGCTCGATCCCACGCTGCGCGCGTACTTCCTCAAGCCGCGGACCACGGAGTCGATGGGCCTGACCGACTACTTGGACCGGGTCGTCGAGGTCGTGATGCGTCCGGCGCAGTGGTTGTTCCACAAGGCGGAGTGGCTTCAGGTCCACGCGCTCGACTGGGGGTTGAACTATCGGGTGGCCGTACTCGGCGTCGTCGTGGCCTCGCTTTACGCGGGCTACAAGATTTGGCCGGTGCTCGGCTGGGAGGGGATGCCCCTCCAGGATACGGGCCAAGCCGTCGGCGAAGTGGAGGCTTGGCCGGGCACGTCCTTCGAGGACACGGACAGGATTGTCTCGAAGATTGAGGACGTGTTGCTTCGTAATCCGGAGGTCAAGCTGGTCTCGACGCAGGTTGGCATGGAGCCTGGGCTCGGGTCCACGCCGAATTTCACCTACTTTTCCGGGTACGGGATGCGGACGGTCAACAAGGCGGCCTTCAAGATTACTCTCACCGACACCGACGACCGGAGCTGTCAGTTTTACAACCGGTGGGCCGACTCGTTCCCGCCGCTTCGACTCGTGGCCCAGCCGTGCGCCGCGCGAAGCGGCCGCAACATCTGGACGATCCTCGACACGACCCAGGAAACCGTCCTCGCACAGGTACCCGGCATCCGGAGTCTCTGGTTCATGGAGATGGGCGCCACGCCGGTCAACACGGCGCGCGCGCCGGTCGAGGCGATCATTAAGGGCGACGACCTGTCCGTGTTGAATCAACTGGGCAAGCAAGCGATTGACGTGGCCCGTCGGACGCCGGGACTGGTGCAGCCATTCACCTCATGGTCGATGACGATGCCGCTCGACCGCGTGCGGGCGAAGGAACTCGGGCTGGCGGTGCCGCAGATCGCCATGCAGGCCTTCTACGCGTTACAGGGTGGGTTCACGAGCGAGTTCTTCAACCCCGATGAAGGCTATCGGCATTCGCGTTTCCTCATCCGCTATCCGCCGAACCAGCGTGCGACGCTGGCTGACGTCGAACAGGTCAAGCTCAGCACTCCCAGCGGCAAGGTCGTGCCGCTCAAAGAGGTCGCGCGTGTGGTTCCGCGCCAAGGGGTGGACCTCATCTACAAAGAGAATCTCCAGTATGCGTTGACGGTCCTGGCGCAGTACCGTGAGGTCGGGCTCAAAATGGCCACGGCGGGTCTCATCATGGGCTCCAAGACCACCATTCCGCTGCCCAAGCGCTACACCGTCGAACCCAAGGGCATGATGCTCGATATGCTCGACAACATCTACCGTATCTACGACGGCGCGTATCTGGCGATCGGGATTCTGTTCATCTTGCTGCTGCTCCAAACCCGATCGATGGTCGGCACCTTGACCATCATCGCCGACGCGCCGCTTGAATGGATGGGCGCCATCTACTTGCTCTGGCTGTTCGGTTACAACTGGTCACCCCCGGTGATTTGGGGCATGCTGCTGGCCACGGTCATGGTCATGGCCACGGGAATCCTGCTCGTCGAAAAGACGATGCAACTGCAGGAGCACGGCCTCGATCGGCGGCGCGCGCAACTGGTGGCGTCTCCCATCCGCTTGCGCCCCGTCCTGATGACCACGCTGACCACAGCGTCGGCGTTCATTCCGCCGATGTTCGCGCCGCCGACTGGCATGGACCGGTTCCGGCCAATCTCCACCGGCATCGTCGGCGCGCTGTTCAGTTCGGCGATGCTCGGGCTCATCGCGATCCCGATCATCTACAGCGTGCTGGATGACCTGCGGCTGTTCCTCGAGCGGACCTTTACCGGCCGTGCCCCGGAACGGGAAATTTCAGGCGACGAGATGGTGCGCCGGTTGCCATCGCTGCCGACCGAGGTGCTCTGGGAGTTGCGGCAGGTTGATCAATACCCAGAAGCTGAGCAAGGAGCGTTCGGACCGGGCGGAGCTCGTCGAGCGCTTCGGCCGTTACATCGAGATCGAGCGCCAGATCGCCGACAACGAGGAGCTGATGCGCGACCCGGAGATGCGGGACCTGGCGCGCGAAGACCCCGAGCGGGTGGAGGAGCTGCTGCCCGCAGCGGGCGGATCCCGTGCCCACTGAACTGAATGGGAGACGATTGGTGCACCGACGAAGGATTCTCTGGCGACTGACGCTGCTGCTGGGGCTGTCCGCAGGAGCGGCAAGCTGTGGACGCCTCGCCGCAGAGCAGACGACGGACGCTTTCACGGTGACCCTCGCCACCTCGTCACAGCCCGTTCAGGTGGGCGAGGAGACGGTGACGATCAAGATTGCGCCAAAGAAGGCGGAGCCGTCGGGTGACACACAGGTCCTGCTTCACTATTACCCGTTCGTCTACCGCGTGAAGGACTCACTCGCCTCGCCTGATGAAGCGGCCCGGATCGTCACGGCGGCACGGGACTCGAACAGCTACCGGGCCACCCTCAAGCTGGATAAGCCCGGGCCCTGGAAGATTGCAGCTCGCATCCGTCAACCCGGGAAGCCAGACACGATCGTCTACTTCACGGTCACCGCGCACGAACGATCTGCAGCCGCTGGAACATGAACCTTCGGCCGGCGCCACTTCCGGCTGGACGTGTAGTTCGCGCGCCGGCTCATGGTGCTGTCACGGCCCCGGAATTCCTCGTCGCAACGGCAGTCGGCGAGCGCGCGGAGACGCGGGTGCGTGTGGTCCTCATCCTGTACGCCGCCTCTGGCGCCGCGGGGTTGATTTACGAAGTGGTGTGGCAGCGGAGCCTGGCCCTCGTCATCGGCTCCACGACGACAGCCACGGCCGCCGTGCTCGCGGCGTTTCTTGGCGGCCTGGCGCTGGGCGCGTACGTCTTCGGCCGGCTTGGCCTCCGGACAACGCATCCGCTGCGGATGTACGCGGCGCTGGAATTCGCGGTTGCTGCGATGGCGGGCTCATTGACGATCCTGGTGTGGCCCCAGGCCACTCGGTGGTCTTCCTTCGCGTGGCGGCTGGCGGGCGATTCCGTGACCGGACTCCTTGTGGCTCGTCTTGGCGTGGCCGCAGTCTTCCTCCTGCTGCCGGCCGCGCTGATGGGCGGGACGTTCCCGGTTCTGGCGAGATATCGCCCGCCACTGCGGTCACGCGACTCCTGGGTTCCGGCGCTTTACACCGCGAACACGCTGGGCGCCGTCGCGGGCGCGGTGGGCAGCGGGTTCCTGCTCCTGCCGCTCGTCGGCGCAGCTCGAACGGCGGCCGCCGCCATGTCGTTAAACGCCGTGGCGGCGATGATGGCGCTTGGTCTCGCCAGAAGTGCGTCGGCGGGGTCGACACCCGATTCCAAGGAAAGCGATGAAACACGAAGCCGGGCGCCCGCCGTGCGGCGCCGTTCGCCGTGGCGGATTTGGCTGCTCCTGCTGCTCGCCGGGGCAGTCACGTTGGCGTTCGAGGTCATCTGGACGCGCGCCCTCACGCTGGTTCTCGGATCGTCCACCTACGCGTTCGCCACGATGCTCGCGACCTATATCGGTGGCCTCGCCCTCGGCGCACTCGTCGCCACGCGCCTCGTATCCTCGTTTCGCCAAGATGTCCCGTGTCTCATCTGGGTGCAGCTGGGGAGCGCTCTCGGAGCCCTGATCGCCCTGCACCTGGTGCCGACCCTGCCCGTCGCGTTCTTGTACATGTTTCGACTGACAGGCGATCATCCCGTTGCGCTCACGGTTGGCATGAGCGCTCTGGCTGTCGGCATCATGTTCCCCACGGCGGTGTCGCAGGGAATGGTGTTTCCAATTGGCGTGCACGCGGTCACCGGCGGCCATCCCGATCTTGGCGGACGCGCCGGCCTTGCCTATGCCGTGAGCACGTGCGGCGCGGTGCTCGGCGCGCTGATCACCACCTTTTGGCTGATCCCGGCGCTGGGCATCGATCACGCTGGCGGCGCGGCCGCGGCCGTCAGCCTGTGCGCGGCGGGACTCGCCGTGAGCGACGGCGAGGAACACCGAATCCGGGTTGCCGGGGGCGTCGCGATCGCCGCGTGTGCGCTGGCCCTGTCGATGTTCTTCCCGACCTGGGACACGTTGCGGCTCGGCGCGGGCATCTACCGGGATGCGCCTCGATTGCTGCAACTGTATCCGTCGCCGCGGGAGTTTCCACGCATCTTCCGACACTACCGCCCGGTGTTGCACCGCGACGGAGCCGGGGCGAGTGTCCTCGTATACGACCGCCCGTCACTCGCATCGCTCCCGCATCGGGTCCTCGTGATCGACGGAAAGGTCGAGGCCTCGACCGCCGATGACATGTCCACTCAGGTACTCTCGGGGCATCTGCCCCTCATGGTGGGCGGCCCATCCGGCCGCGCCTTGGTGATCGGCGTGGCGAGCGGCATTACGCTGGGTGCGCTGGCACAGCATCCGTTCCGCGACATTGTCGCGGCGGAGATCGAGCCCGCGGTGCTTGATGCCGCGCGAACCTTTCGGGACTTCAACCACGACGCGCTGAGCGACCCGCGCGTGCACGTGGTCCTCGACGACGGCCGCCACTATCTGGCGGCTGTGACCGACCCGTTCGACGTCATCGTCTCCGAACCCTCGAACCCTTGGATTCCGGGGTCTGCGCGGCTGTTCACCCTCGAGTTCTTCCAGCAAGTCCGTGCCCACCTGCAGGACGGGGGCGTCTTCGCGCAGTGGATTCAGTTGTACGGTCTGGAACCGAACCTGCTGCGCGCCTTGGTTCGCACGTTCCAATCCATCTTTCCTGAAGTCTTGGTGGTCCAAGCGAGTGACGGTGATCTGCTGCTGCTTGGCGCGGCGCGGCCACTCCGTCTGGACTACGCGCGGACGGCAGAACTCCTGACCCATCGTCAAGTGGCCGACGATCTGTCCAGGATTGGAATCCACAACCCGGCGGAGATCGCCGTCCGGCTCGTGCTCGGTGGCGCGGATGTGAAAACCTACGCCGGCTCCGGTGTCCTCAACACCGACGACAACGCGCTTTTGGAGTTTGCGGCGTCACGCACCTTGTACCGCGACACCATCACCGCGAATGCGGAGGCCCTCGCGGTGCATGCGCCGACCGTCCCAATGAGCTACATCCAACGTCTCGGCGAGACGGCCGATGCGCGGGCCCAAGCCGGTCGCGCCGTCTCGCGGGCGTATCTGGGGGGCGAGCGTGGCACAGCCGCACGCAGGGCGGCGGAATGGAGCCAGATGGAGGCGCCCACGGCCGATGGCTGGTGGCTGCTTGGTCAGGCGGCGAGCCAGCTGGGGGACGCGGCCGAGGCCGGGCGCGCGTGGAGGCGAGCGCTCGCACTGGATCCCCAACACGCGGACGCACGCCTGGCCCTGGCGCGGCTTGCGTGGCGACGTGGGGATCTCTTCGAGTCTGGCGCCGTTCTCGGGCCTCTTCTCCTGCACTGGGACACGGCTCCTGCCGCAGCGCTGTATCTCCGGGGCCTCTTGACTGCCCGAGGAGACGCCCCCCGTG
>JACPZV010000141.1 GCA_016195295.1 Acidobacteriota bacterium | reverse complement strand
TGCCGCCCCGGCGACGCCGCTGCCACCGCCGCGGGTCACCAAGAAGCCGCGGGACAACGAACCCCGTTTCGAACTTCGAGCGCCGCTGCACCAGCTGACCGGCGGCGTCGACCTCACGCAGATCGATGGCATCACACCCTACACCGCGTTGAAGGTGCTCTCGGAGATCGGCACCGACATGGGCCGGTGGCCGACCGAGAAGCATTTCACCTCCTGGCTCACGCTGGCCCCGAAGAACAAAATCTCCGGCGGCCGCCTCCTCAGTTCGCGCACCCAGCCGTCCGCCAACCGTGCCGCCGCGGTCTTCCGAATGACCGTCATGAGCCTCGGCCGCACGCAGACCGCACTCGGCGCCTTCTATCGGCGCTTGGCGGCCCGAATCGGCAAACCGCAGGCCATCACCGCCACGGCGCGCAAGATCGCCATCCTGGTGTATCGAGCGTTAAAGGGTGAACTCGTCTATCGTGATCCCGGTGCGGAGGCCTACGATGCGCAACAGCGGACGCGCGTCCTTCGACGTCTCCGCCAACGCGCAGAGAACCTTGGCTTTGCGCTCGTCAGCCGCGAGACGGGCGAATTACTCGACGGCGTAGTTTCTTAGGAGGACGTCGACCGCAGGGCAGTGACCGGCGTATGCTGACCTGGCACCCCCACAAGGAGGCGAGCATGAATTCAGGAGAGCCCACACATCGTCGCAGTTTCCTGGGCCGGATGTTCGCGGCTGCCGCCGCCGCGAGCCTCCCGATGGGCGTGCCGCGCGTAGCCGCCGGCCAGATGGCGGGGCCCGACGACTGGATCAAAGAGGTGAAAGGCACGCACCGGTGCCTGTTCGACTTTCCGCAGCACAAGAACGGCATGCCGCTGCTGCACATCCTCAATTATCTGAACACGTACTCGGAGGCGTACAAGACCGGCGCCGGTCAGGTGGGAGCCGTCGGCACGTTCTACAGCCTGGGCACGCAGTCGAGCATTGCGCTCGCGTTCAACGACGCGATGTGGACGAAGTACAGGCTCGGCGCGTACCTGGGGCTCAAGGATGCGGCGGGGAAGTTCTACACGCGGAACGTGTTCAACGAGCCGACGAAGAACGATCTACACCTGGTGATGGCGGCGATTGGGTCGCCGACGATTCCCGAGCTGGCGGACGCCGTGCCGGCGCTGGGCATCGCGAGCCTGCAGAAGATGGGCACGAAGTTCCTGCTATGCAACAACGCGCTCGGAGCCTGGTGTCTCGAGCTCGAAGCGCGAGGCAGGGGCAAGATGGCGGACATCAACAAAGATCTCACGTCCAATCTGCTGCCCGGCGTGACGATCGTGCCGGCGATGGTGATCGCGATCGAGAAGGCCCAGGAGGCCGGCATCAGATACAACCGTCAGTAGATTCCAAAGGTTCTGCTCATCCAGTTCCAGAAATGCTGCTCGTCGGCGTCGCGCGCGGGTGCACCGCGCGCGAGCTGGCGGGCGGTGTCGAGATCTCCAGCTAGACACAGCGAGTAGATCAGCAGCGGGCGCACGGTTGAGTCCTGCAGACCGCGCCGCTCGGCCTCCGAAAAGTACGCCGCGGCGCGGCGGTAGTCGCGCGTCGAGAGGGCGCGCACGCCGCGCGCGTACTCGGTCGGGCCGGTGCGTTCGCTGCTCGACTCCGCGATGCGCTGCTTCACCTCGTCGCTGCCGAGCAGCCACAGCGGCAGCGTCTGCAATGCCGTGGTCGTCAATACAGTGTGCAGATCCTCGATCTGCTGCAGCGGCCGGCCGCCGTCCCACAATACGCGGTTGAGGATCCGCTGCGCCTCGAAGAACGGCATCGTCTTCTCGATCAACCCCACGGGCCAGAGGCGCGCGATGAACTCGGACGACGCGAACGCGCGCTGGGCGCGCACGGAATCGAGGACGCGCTGAAACAGATCGACGACTCGCGGATCGTCGCGATACCGCGGATCCGACAGCGACGGCCGCGTCGGCACCGGGACCACCCGATGAGGGAAGTCGTCGGTCAGCGGCGGCGTCGGCGCGGTCAACGCGCGCAAGTAGGCGGCATCGCCGAGAAACGTCGCCCCGATCTGCTCGGGCTGCTCGAAGCCCGCCTCGCGCAGTCGCGACGCCAGACGCGGCGCACGCCACGCCGCCGCGAAGCCGTCGGCGGACTGTCGCGTCGCGCGCCGCGTGCCGACGAGCATGAAGTCGAACGGCGTCGCGTTCCACAGCGAGCAGTCCTCGAACACGTCGCAGAACGCGCGAACGATCGTGTTGACGTCGGCGCCCGGATTCGGCCGCCCGACCGGCAGCCAGTATGTCGCCATGCCGCCGTCCGCCAGGCGATCGCGGATGAGTTGGAAGTACTCGCGGGTATAGATGTTGACGGCGCCCGGCGTGCGCGGCGGCGGCGGCTCGCCGGTAATGAGGTCGAAGCGCTCGGTCGTCGTCTCGAGGAAGTAGCGCCCGTCTTCGAGATGTAGACGGACGCGCGGGTCGTGCAGCGGATGCGTTGCGGGGGAGTAGATGACGTCGCTGATCGAGACGATATCGCGGGAGATCTCGACGACGTCGATCGTCTCGGCGGCCGGCAGATCGACGGCGGCGCCCGCCGTTACGCCGACCCCGTAGCAGATGACGAGGACGCGCCGTAGCGGCGCCTGGTGCAGCAGCAAGGGCCAGTAGACGAAATCGCGCATGTAGCGCTGACCCGAGATCGCGGTGCCTGACATCGAGAAGCCATTCGTCACGAGCCGTGAGTACACCGGCTGGCCCAACCACTTCTGTTGCATCAGAAGGATGCTTTCCGTGGGGCCGTCTCGGGTCGCGACGATTTCCGATCCGTCCGTGGCGTACGGTTCCACGACGCGCGCGAAGTACTTGCTGGCGAGCCCAAACGGAAAGAATGCAAGCGCGATGACGAGCGCGAGCGCTGTGACGAGTACCGCGGGCCTTCCAGGCGAGCCGCGTCGCTCGGCTGAAAGCCTCGCGCTACGTCTCGGAGGAATCGCCGCACGCGGCAGCGCAAGCGCGCCAATCGCGCCGTAGACGATCGCGAGCGCGAAGAACGCGCGCTCCATGCCGAGCACTGGCAACAGCACGAATGCGGCGATCGGCGGTCCACACATGGCCCCTGTCGTGTTGGCCAACGTGAGCCACGCGGCCGCGCGCGTCGCGACGCCGACCTCGCGCGCTATCGCCTCGCCTAGCAGGGTAAAGAAGACGCCAGAGAGCAAGGACGTGGGGAAGGTCAGCACGCACGCAAACCAGAGCACGCGCGGCCACTCGCCCACCTGCACGCCGCCAGTCAGCGCGTGAAAGGCGGCGTAGGACACGATCACCGTGCAACCGCCGGCGAACGCAACGGCCGACACCCGGCTTGCCGCTCGAGGACGCCGCTCGAGCCACCATGACGCCGCGAGTCCACTCAGCCCAATCGCGCCGAGCACCGTCCCCAGCATGACGCTGACCGCGAGCGTCGTCGTCAGGACGTACATCGACAAAAAGCGAAACCAGATCACTTCGAGCGCGAGGAGCGCCGCGCCGGAGAGGAAGGCGCACTCCAGCAGCCGCCATGGACGCGCGACCGCGATGCCGGTCGCGGCTCGCGCCGTCGAGAGTCCGGTCACTTTTTCGAAGCGTCGCGACAGCCACCATCCGCCGGCCGCCGCGCACGCATTCAGGATCGCCGCGGTCCACGCGGCTCCCGCGACGCCGATGCGCGCGACGAGCACCACTTCGGCGGCGATCACGCCCGCCACCGCGCCGAGCGTGTTGCAGCCGTACAGACGCCCGAGCGCGACGCCGAATGCCGCGTTCGCCCGCGTGAGCGCTCCGACCAGCACGGGCAGCGTCGCGCCCATGGCCGCGGCGGGCACGACGAGCACCGCGAACGCGGCGGCGAAACGAAGGACGTTGACGAGCCACAGCGCATCGCCGGCGAGTCGTGTGAGCAGCCCGAGCAGCGTCGACAGTGCCGGCAGCACAGCCGTCAGCGTGATGCCCGTCACCGCGACCACGGCTTCAAGCCCCGCATAGGCGCGCAGTGGCCTCCGGGCGCGGAGCCCGAATCGCGCCACGCCCAGGTTGCCGAGCGCCAGACCGGCCATGAAGCTCGACAACACGAGCGTGGCCGCCCAGACGCTGTTGCCAAACACCAGACCCGCGCGGTGAAACCAGACGACCTCGAAAATCAGGCCCGCGGCGCCCGAAATGAAAAAGACCAGGGAAACGGCCAATAACATCGGGGCTCACACTACCTTAGGCTGGCTGTTTTCGCCCGGAACGGCGTAAAGCTGCGCTGACAACGGATGACGATTGCTTGCAACAAAACCGGCTCACTTTTGTCGGATTCCGTCCTATACTTCCGCCAGGGATCATGCGCTAAGCCGTTGAGCGCAACCAGGATCGAGGACGAGGCCGGGGCATGAGGAACGTGATTGGCGCCATGGTGAGCGCCTTCGTATTGACAGTTGGATTGACTGCGGGCGGCCAGCAGCACGCGGTACGAAAGACGATCCCGCGATCGCCGGCGATGGCCGTGGCGCACGCGCCGAGCACGATGGCGCCCGACGCGCAGAAGGCCCTCATTAATCAGTACTGCGTCGGGTGTCACAACGACAAGGCGAAGACCGGCGGCCTCACGCTGGCGAGTTTCGATCCCGCGCAGGCCGATCAGAACGCCGAGACCGCCGAAAAGATGATCCGCAAGCTGCGCGCCGGCATGATGCCGCCCGCCGGCATGCGGCGGCCTGACGCGGACACGGTCAAGGCGTTCGCGACCGCCCTCGAAGTGAAGATCGATACGGCTGCGGCGCTCCATCCCAACCCCGGGCATCGGACGTTTCAGCGACTCAACCGCGCCGAGTACGCGCGCTCGGTCCACAACCTGCTGGACATCAACGTCGACGTCAACGCGTTCCTGCCGCCCGACACGATGAGCGCCGGCTTCGACAACATCGCGGACGTGCAGAGCGTATCGCCGACGCTGCTCGAGGGCTACCTGCGCGCCGCTTCGAAAATTTCCACCCTGGCTCTCGGCGATCGGACCGCCAGCCCGAGCGAGACGACGCACAAGGTGCCGCGCACGCAATCACAGATGCACCACGTCGACGGCACGCCGTGGGGCACGCGCGGCGGACTTGCCGTCGTCCACACGTTCCCCGCCGACGGCGACTACACGTTCCGCGTCATGCTGCACGGCACGCCGACCGGCCAGCTCTTCGGCAGCGTGTTCAGCCGGAACGAGCAGATCGAGATCTCGATCGACGGCGCGCGCGCGGCGCTGATGCCGATCGACTACAAGATCAGCGAGCAGGACAAGACCGGGCTGAACCTCACGACGCCACGCATCCACGTCAACGCGGGACCGCACCGCGTGGCGGCGGCGTTCATCCAGACGTTCGACGGCGTGATCGACGATCTCGTGGCGCCGATCGACTACACGCTGGCCGACACCGAGTACGGCGACAACGCCGGAATCACGGCGCTGCCGCACGTGCGCGACTTCAGCATGACGGGTCCGTTCAACGTGACGGGCGTGTCGGACACGCCGAGCCGCCGTAAGGTGTTCATCTGCCGTCCGCTCTCGGCGGACGAGGAATTGCCGTGCGTGCGCAAGATCGTCTCGCAGCTCGCGAGCGAGGCGTACCGCCGTCCGCCGTCGGGCGAAGACGTCGAGTCGCTGATGACGTTTTACGCCGACGGGCGCAAGGGTCACGATTTCGAAGCGGGCGTGCGGGCGGTCGTGCAGGCGATTCTGGCGAGCCCGCACTTCCTGTTCCGGCTCGAGGAAATGCCGCCGGGCGTCCGGCCCGGGCAGAACTACCGTCTGACCGACCTGGATTTGGCCACGCGCCTGTCCTACTTCATCTGGGCGACCGCGCCGGACGCCGAATTGCTGAAGCTCGCGAACAACGGCACGCTGCACACGCCGCTCGTGCTCGACAAACAGGTCCGCCGCATGCTGGCCGATCCGCGCGCGGAGGCGCTGTCGACGCGCTTTGCCTCGCAGTGGCTGCGGCTGCAGGACGTCGAGAAGATTCACCCGGACGCGTTGCTGTACCCGTCGTTCGACCACGAGCTCGCCGAATCCTACAAGCGCGAGACCGAGCTGCTCTTCGACAGCATCGTCCGCGAGGATCGCAACATCCTTGACCTCTTCACGGCGGACTACACGTTCGTGAACGAGCGCATCGCGAAGGTGTACCGGATTCCGAACGTGACGGGGGGAACGTTCCGGCGCGTGCCGCTCACCGACGAGAATCGCCGGGGCCTGCTCGGCCAGGGCAGCATCCTCATGCTGACGTCGGTGGCGGACCGCACGTCGCCGGTGCAGCGCGGCAAGTGGATCATGGAGACGCTGCTCGGCTCGCCGCCGCCGCCGCCGCCCCAAGATCCGCCGCCGCCGCCGCTCGAGGACACGAAGGCCTCAACGGGAAGCGGGAAGACGCTGTCGGTGCGCGAGCGGATGGAAGAACACCGGAAGAATCCGACGTGCGCGTCGTGCCACCGCGTCATCGATCCGCTCGGCCTCGCCTTGGAGAATTTCGATGTCGTCGGCGCGTGGCGCATCAAGGACAACGGCGTTCCGGTCGACACGGCGGCCAAGTTGTACGACGGCTCCGACATCGCTGGACCGGCGAGCCTCCGACAAGCGCTCTTGAATCGTTCGGACACGGTGATTCGCAACTTCACCGAGAATCTGCTGGCGTACGCGGTCGGCCGGCGCGCCGAGTACTACGACCAGCCGACGATACGCGCGATCGTGAAGAAAGCGGCGTCGAACAGCAATCGTTTCTCGTCGTACGTCCTGGGAATCGTGAACAGCGCGGCGTTTCAGATGGCGAAGGCGGAACCCGCACTTACCACTGCTGAGAGGTAGGCGACATGGTGATCACCAAGAAGCACATTTCCCGCCGCACGGTTCTGAAGGGCATGGGCGTGACCGTCGCGTTGCCGGTCCTCGACGCCATGGTGCCCGCCGGGACGGCGTGGGCGAAAACCGCCGCGGGGCAGTCCGCGTCGAAGGTCCGCCTGGTGGCGATGGAGATGGTTCACGGCGCGGCCGGCAGCACGGCGATCGGCGCCAAGAAGAACCTCTGGGCGCCGGCCGCGACGGGACGCGACTTCGATTTGTCGCCGACCAGCTTGAGCCCGCTCGAGCCGTTCCGGAACGACCTCACAATCATCAGCAACACCGACTTGCGTAACGCCGAGGCGTTCACGCTGCCCGAGATCGGCGGCGATCACTTCCGCGCGAGCTCGGTCTTTCTCACGCAGTCCCATCCGAAGCAGACCGAAGGCAACGACGTGTACGCCGGCACGTCGCTCGATCAGCTGTACGCGAAGAAGTTTGGGCAGGACACGCCGATTCCCTCGATGCAGCTCTCGATCGAGAACGTCGATCAGGCCGGCGGGTGCACCTACGGCTACTCCTGCATCTACACCGACACGATCAGCTGGGCGTCGCCGACGCAGCCGCTGCCGATGGTCCGCGACCCGCGCGTCGTCTTCGATCAGCTCTTCGGCGTCGGCGCGACGCCCGAGGAGCGCGCCGCGAACCTGCGGACCGACAAGAGCATCCTCGACTGGATCTCGGCCCAGATCACGCAGCTGCGGAAGGAAATCGGCGCGAGCGATCGCGTGCGGCTGAACGAGTACCTGGACAACGTCCGCGAGATCGAGCGCCGTATCCAGCGCGTCGAGGCGCGCAACAGCAGCGGCGAGACCCGCGCCTTCCCCGACGCCCCGATTGGCGTGCCCGACTCGTTCGAGGAGCACGTCCACATCATGATGGACTTGATGGCGCTGGCATTCGTCGCCGACACGACGCGCGTCTTCTCGTTCAAGCTCAGCCGCGACGCGTCGGGCCGGTCGTTCCCCGAGAGCGGCGTCAGCACCGGGTTCCACAACGCGTCGCACCACGGCGAGCGCGAAGAGCGCATCATGGACTTCGCGAAGATCAACAGATACCACGTGAGCATGGTGCCGTATCTGCTCGAGAAGCTGAAGAACACGCCGGACGGCGACAGCACCCTGCTGCACAACAGTCTGCTGCTCTACGGGTCGCCGCTGGCCAACCCGAACATCCACAACCACCGGCGCGCGCCGCTCTTCGTCGCGGGACACGCGGGCGGCCGGCTCAAGGGCGGGCTGCACATCAAGGCTGCGGACGGCACGCCGATGGCGAACCCGATGCTCACGATGCTCCACCTGCTCGGACGCGACGACCTGCAGAGCTTCGGCGACAGCACGGGCGAGCTGGACTTGAATAACGCTGCGCCGGTGGCGACGACGGCGGATGTGAAGGGCTGAGGGCCAAGGGGTGATTTGTGTAGGGCGGGTACTTCTGGACCCGCCTCAGCCGGGTCCGAAAGGACCCGGCCTACGAGTCTTGAGATGTAGCGCGGGCCTTTCCCGCCCGCGAATCGTACGGGAGCGACACATGCGACGAACTCTCACGACGATCTTCTTCATGGGCGCCCTCGCGGCCATTCCGCTGGCATCACTGATACGTGCCGCGGCGCCGACGACCGTGGTCGACGCGGCGATGCAAGGCAACCGCGAGACCGTGCGCGCGCTGCTCAAAGACGGCGCCGACGTCAACTCCGCGCAAGCCGACGGCATGACCGCGCTGCATTGGGCCGCGACCAAAAACGACGTCGATCTCGCGACAGTCCTCCTCTACGCCGGCGCGAACCTGAAAGCGACGACCCGCATCGGCGCGTACACGCCGCTGCTCATCGCCAGCCGGAGCGGATACGCGGCGATGGTCACCGTGCTGCTCGACGCCGGCGCCGATCCGAACCGATCGACGACCAACGGCGCGACGCCGCTGATGTTCGCCGCGCAGGCCGGAAGCGTCGACACGGTGAAGGCGCTGATCGATCACGGCGCCGACGTGAACGGCGCCGAGAAGGTCAAAGGGGAAACCGCGTTGTCCTTCGCCGCCGCGTACGGCCGCGCCGACGTGATCCGGTTCCTGACGGCGCACAGCGCGAACGTCAACGTCGCCACGAAAGTCGTCGACCTCGACGCGTTCAACAAGGAAGAGATCGAGCGCGAGGAACAGTTCCGGCAGCAGCAGGCGCAGACCGCCGGCCGCGGCCGTGGCGGCGCCGAGCCCGCCGCGCAGGGTCGCGGGCGCGGCAATCCGAACGCGAAGCCGGGCGTCGACCGGCAGTACAACTACACGGAACTGATCGGCTACTGGGGCGGCCTGACGGCGTTGCACCTCGCCGCGCGCCATGGTGAACTCGAGGCCGCGAAGGCGCTGCTCGACGCCGGCGCCGACGTCAACCAGACGACCAACGGCGACAAGGTCACGCCGATCGTGATCGCGACGATCAACGGCCACTTCGACCTGGCGAAGTATCTGCTCGACACAGGCGCGGATCCAAACTCTGCGGGCGTGAACGGCGCGACGCCGCTCTACATCGCGCTGAACTGCCAGTGGGCCGCCAAGGCGCTCTACCCGCAGCCGCGCGCCTTCGAGCAACAGCAAATGTCGTATCTCGATTTCATGAAGGCGCTGCTCGACAAGGGCGCCGATCCGAATGCCCGCGTGACGCGCAAGGTCTGGTACTCGCAGTACGACTTCGATCAGTCGGGCATAGACGAGGCCGGCGCGACGCCGTTCTGGCGCGCCGCGTACGCCTCCGACGTCGACGCCATGAAACTGCTCGTCAAGTACGGCGCCGATCCCACGATTCCGACCATGAGAACGCCAGGCCGTCCGCGGACCGGCGACGCCGTGCGCGAGGCGCAGGACGTGTCCGGCATGCCGCCGGTGTCGGTGGGCGGACCGGGCGTCGCGCCGCTGCTCGCGGCGTCGGGCGAGGGCTACGGCGAGGGTCTCGCCGCGAATCACCATCGCTATGCGCCGGCCGGCATGTTGCCCGCCGTCAAGTACCTCGTCGATGAGCTGCACGTGGACGTCAACGTCCGCGACCACGAAGGCAACAACGCGATCCACAACGCCGCCTCGCGTGGCGACAACGAAATGATCCTCTACCTCGTGTCGAAGGGGGCCGACCCCCTCGTCGTCAACCGCGAAGGCAAGACGACCGTCGACATGGCGAATGGGCCGGTGCAGCGCATTACACCGTTCCCGGACACCATCAAGCTGCTCGAAGGCATGGGCGCGAAGAACAACCACAAGTGTGTGGGGTGCTGACGGCGCCGGCTTCGCGATCGTGGCCGGCCCGCTCCGCTCACCAGGCCACCATGGCCGCCTCGAAGAGGGACGCCAGCTCGTTCGGCCCGGCGTCGCGCGGCGAGAGCTTCGTCACGCGGTGCTGCGGCAGCGTTCCCTCCACCAGCGCTGAAATGTCAGACGAGGAGTAGCCGATGGCGCGCAGGCCGTTGGGCATCTGCAGCCGCTGCATGAACCACGTGATGCGATCGGCCAGAATTTTGCCGGCGTCCTCGGCGCGCGCGCGCGACACGTCGGCGCCGAGCGCCG
>JACPZV010000140.1 GCA_016195295.1 Acidobacteriota bacterium | reverse complement strand
GCAGCGCCTCGGGCGTCATCTTCGCGAACTGCAGGAGAAAGTCCTGCCAGCTGATCGTCGCGAGCTTCGCGACTTTCTGCTCCGCCGTCATCCCCGCCATGTAATCCGGGTTCCTGCCGTAGAGCCGGATCAGATCCTTGCGCGCGGCGTCGGAGAGCGGAGCCCTCGCGAAGAAGTCGGGCCACGGCAGACGCCCGTTGCCCGCGACCAGCCGGTCTTCGCCGAAATGTTCTTGGTCGAAAAACATCGCGGGTCCGAGTGCCGCGAGCGCGTCACGATTCTGGAATTCACCGTTGCGCTCGACCTGAATCCCAAGCTCTTCGATCAATCGCTTGGCGGGATAGCTGTACGGGTACGGCGTCGCGATGCTCTGCGTGCCGCCGTAGCCGATGAACGTCCGTCCCTGGTAGGTGAACTCGTTGCGCTTGGCGTGGCCGCCGAAATCGTCGTGGTTGTCGAGGATCAGAATCTTCTGCGTGTTGCCCAGTGCGCGGCGCCAGAAGTGCGCGGCGGCGAGACCGGAAATGCCGGCGCCGACGATGACGAGGTCGTAGATTTCGGTGGTGTCGACGTCGAGCGGCGGGAATTGCCGGTACGCGCCCTGCCCCATCGGTCCGAACGCGTCGACCGCCGCGGGATAATTGCCGCGTAGACCGGTGAGCGCGGGCGGGTATTCCGCCGCGGAACTTGGAAGTTGGAACTCAGAACCGAGAACCTCGAACCCCGAACCTTGAACCCTGAACCCTGAACCTTGAACCGCGATCCCGGCGATCCCTATCGCAAGTCCGTTGAGGAAATCGCGGCGCGGGATGCGCCGGTTCATCCCAAGATCGCGGTACTCCTTCGAAGCGCTCATAACTCCTCCGGGGCACGATGGCCGGCAACGCCGCATCGGGAACGTGCGGATCATACGGCACACGACTGGACCGGACAGAAATCTTACGTTTTATTAGCACTACCCCATGCCCGATGTCGCCGCCATCAAAGGATGGTAGCGTCCTTGACACATCCCACGAACGGTGGTGGAGTGTCCGCGCCGCCGTCGTCGGGCCCCTGGGTTCCTCGTCACGCGTCAACATCAGGGAGGACCTTATGCTCCGTCGGATTCTTGCGGCCGCCGTCGTGACAGCGTCCATCATCGTTCTGCTGCCTGCGGCCGCCTCGGCTCAGAGCGCCATCACCGGTCTCGTCAAGGATTCGAGCGGCGCGGTGCTGCCCGGCGTGTCCGTGGAAGCGGCAAGCCCGGCCCTCATCGAGAAGGTCCGCACGGTCATCACCGACGGGCAGGGACGCTACGCGATCGTCGACCTTCGGCCCGGCCTGTACAAGGTCACGTTCACGATCCCGGGATTCAACACGTTTGCGCAGGATGGCATCGACTTGCCCTCCAACTTCACCGCCACGGTGAACGCCGACCTGCGCGTGGGCGCGTTGGAAGAATCCGTGACGGTCTCCGGCCAGTCGCCGGTGGTCGACGTGCAGAACGCGGCACGGACCACCGTGCTGACGCGACAGCTCCTCGATGCGGTGCCGGTGCCCCGCATGTATCAGGCCGAAGGCGCGCTCGCGGTGGGCACGAAGGTGAGCGATCAGAACGTGGGCGGCGCGCGAAGCGCAGTGAACCCGCGTCTGACGGCGCACATGAGCGTCACGAAGGACACGACGATTGACGTCGACGGGATGAAGATGAACACGCTGGTCGGCGGCGGCGACAGCCACCCCGATCACAACGATGCCATGACCCAGGAGGTGACGGTGCAGACAGCCGCGCTCGGCGCCGAAGTCTCCGCGGGCGGCCCCCACCTGAATCTCATCCCGCGTGAAGGCGGGAACGTCTACAGCGGGGCCACGTACCTGGGCTACACGGACAGCGCGTTCCAGTCCGACAATCTCACGCAGGACCTGGTCAAGCGCGGTCTGCAGGCGCCCGACTCGGTCAACAAGATCTACGACGTGAACGCGTCGCTCGGCGGGCCGATCAAACGAGACAAGCTGTGGTTCTTCGGATCGTACCGCAACGTCGGGAACGACAACATCGTCGCCAACAGCTTTTATCCAGACGGCCGGCCGGGCATCTACGATCAGCGGGTGCAGAACTACACGCTGCGGCTGACCTGGCAGGCGAGCCGCCGGAACAAGATCACGATCTACGACGACTATCAAGTGAAGTACGTCGGCCACGTATTTACATCCGGCGTCGACGTCGCCACGGCGGCCCGCCGCCGGAATCCAGCGTTGAAATACACCGCCGCCGCCAAGTGGACGTCGACCATCAGCAACAAGCTCGTCTTCGATCTCGGATATGGGGCGAGCGTGAACTCCTTTACCGAAAAATATCAGCCGGGGATCGCCAAGGAACCGTTCACCCCGGAGTGGTACACGAACGCGGGGCGCCAGGACATCGTCCGCGTTACGACGACGACGGCGAGTACGCCGCAGACGGGCACCTACAATTTCCGGTACATGCTCGTGTCCACGGCGACCTACGTCACCGGCTCTCATGCGGTGAAGGCGGGTCTGCAGTGGCACATCGGGCAAACGTGGAACACGGCCGAGGCGAACGCCGACCTCGTGCAACGCTACAGGGACACCGTGCCGGATTCGGTCAACGTCTACAACACGCCGACGCGTTTGTACGCGCTGATGGGCGCGGACTTCGGGATGTACGTGCAGGATTCGTGGACGATCAAGCGCCTCACGATCAATCCGGGCCTGCGCTACGAGTATTTCAATTCCTCGGCCCAGGCCAAATCCGTCGAAGCGGGACGCTTCGTGCCGGCCCGCTCGTTTCCCGAGATCCCCGACATCCCGAACTGGAAGAATCTGGCGCCACGATTCAGCATTGTGTACGACCTGACCGGCGACGCCAAGACGGCGCTCAAGGGCAGCGTGAACAAGTACAACAGGAACTTCACGACCGATTTTGCCAACCGGTACAATCCGCTGGCCCTGCAGACCGACACGCGCAACTGGGCCGATTGTGATTACGTGCCGGGCACCTCGACTTGCTCCACGCGCGTGCTCCCCACCAACAAAGACGGCATCGCCCAGAACAACGAGATCGGACCGAGCAACAACTCGAACTTCGGCCTCGCGCCGGCCCGGCACGCCGACCCCAAGATCGAGCGGCCGTACGACATCGAGTACAGCCTGAGCGTCGTCCGAGAGGTGATGCCGGGCGTGTCGGTGACCGGCGCCTGGTATCGGCGCGATACCTACAATCTGGAACAGCAGTTGAACACGTTGATCAGCCCGGCAGACTACGCGTCGTTTACCACGCCGAGCCCGCTCAACGGCGAGTCGGTGACCATCTACAACCTGAATAGGAACAGGCAGGGCTTCGTGGACCTGCTCGACACGACGGCCACCGACCGCGACAAGGCGCGCGTCGGCTACAACGGCCTCGAACTGAGCTTCACCGCGCGGCTGTCCAACGGCGCCAGCATGTTCGGAGGATGGTCGGCCGACAGGCTCGTCACCGTGGCGTGCGCCAGCTTCGATCCGAACACGTTCCGCTACTGCGACCAAAGTCAGTACGACATTCCGTTCCGGCACGATTTCAAGTTCGCCGGAAGCTATCCGCTCGTGTGGGGCACGCAGGTCGGCGCGACGCTGGCCAGTTACGCCGGGCAGCCGCTGGCGGTCAACTGGTCCGTGCCGTCGAACCTGTTCCCCGGTGGGCGGACGCAGTCGGTCACGGTGAATCTCGTGCCGCCCGGAAGCAAGTACCTGAATCGCTGGAACGAGCTCGATCTGAGCTTCCGGAAAGTGTTCCGGATCGGAAAGTACCGGGTCGATGGCGCCCTGGACATGTTCAACGCGCTCAACACCAATGTCGTGCTGTCGGAGAATCAGAATTTCGGGTCGGCCCTGGGTCAACCGCTGGCGGTGCTGCAGGGCCGGCTGCTGCGAGTATCGAGCCAGATTAAGTTCTAAGTATCGAGAGGTCGCGTGGACTTCACCAACTATGTAAGCTCGATTCTCATCTCGCTGGTGGTCGGACTGGTGGGTTTCATCGTCGCGTACAAGCTGTTCGACTGGCTGACGCCGGGCGTGAACTTCTCGGATCAGTTGAACGCCGACAACCGCGCGGTGGCGATCTTTCTGGCAGGGTTGTTCATTGGATTGGGCCTGCTGCTGGGGAATGCGGTCAAATGAGACGCGTGGTCGTTGTTGTCGTCCTCGTGCTGACGATCTCCAGCCTGACGGCGGCTCGATCGCCGCAGGATCCTGTCGGTGCGGCGCCCGAGTCGTCGCGCTATCTGGCGGGGATCAAAGCCACCACCAATCGATCGCACATGAATGCCTTCTGGCGGCCGAAGATCTACGGGTTCCGCAGCCTGCCTCCCGCTCCAGCGGAATGACCGTCCACGGCCAGTCGGAGCCTCCTCGCCGGATCCCGGCGGCAAATCGAGCGCGAGCGTGAGGCTTGTGGGTCCGCGGACGACCGCCGAAGGTGGAGGTGACTAGCCCACGTGGATGGAGAACGTGAAGCCCGCGCGGCGGACCTGCCTCTCGTCACCGCTCCGGCGGCGGTGAAACACGTGTCGGCCATCACCGGTCTCGCGCTCGTCACGGTCCTCGCGTTCTTGCCCGTCCTCCGGAACGACTTCGTTAACTGGGACGATCCGGCCGTCATTCTGCACAATCAGCAGCTCGCCGCCTCCCATGTCGTCGGGTGGGCGTTTACCACGACGCTCATCGGGCACTATCAGCCGCTCGCCTGGCTGGCCTGGTCCGCGATAAAGATTCTGTTCGGGCTGAATGCCCAGGCATTTCACGCAATCAGCCTCTTCGGACATCTCGTGAACGGCATCCTTATATATATGGTGGCGTGGCGCCTGACGACGCTTGCCGGCCTCGACCCTCGCACGCGCCGTATCGCCGCGGTGGTTGCGGCGCTCGCGTTCGCCGTGCACCCGGTCCGCGTCGAAGCGGTCGCCTGGGCCAGCGCATTTCCGTACGTGCTGTCGCTCGCGCCATTGCTGCTGGCCTTCCTTCTGTATCTCGATCACGGCTCGTCCAAGGAGCCATCGCGTTCGGCCGCCTGGCTGAGTCTCGCGATCGGCTTGTACGCCGTGTCGCTTCTCGCGCGGGCAGGCGCGATCGGTTTCCCGTTGGTGCTGTTGGCCGTCGATGTCTACCCGCTTCGCCGACGCATCAACGGCCGCGTGCTCCTGGAGAAGTTGCCGTTCATCGTGGTCGCCGTGACCGCGGCGGTCATCGAATCGGGCGCGAGAGAGATCGCCCCATTGCAGGACGTCAGCATCGGCGCGCGATTGACGATGGCGGCCACCTCACCGTTCATTTACCTCGGCAGAACAGTTTTCCCGGTGCGGCTGTCACCGATGGACGCGGTGCCAATCTCACCGACGCTTGATTGGGTGCGGCTCGGTCTTGGCGTCACGGGACTCGCGGCGATCGCGTCCGTCGTCTGGCGGCTGCGCCGCCGCTGGCCGGCGCTCGCCGTCGTCCTGATCGCCTACGTCGTGTTCCTCGCGCCGGTGATGGGCCTCACGCCCAGCGGCCTGCAAGCCACTGCCGATCGGTACATGTATCTGGCCGGCGTGGTTGTGTCGTTGCTTGTTGGGATTGCGGTCGCCCGAGTCTGGCCACGCAATCGCTTCGCGATTGTCTCTCCATTCGCAGCGGTCACGGTCATCGGCATGCTGAGCGGCCTCACGTGGAATCAAACGCGCTGGTGGCACGATTCAATCACCCTCTGGACCCGCGCCGCCGATCTCGATCCGCGCAATGACATTGCCACCTACAACCTGGCGATCGCGCTGGCTGAGGCCGGGCGGGAGGACGAAGCGATGGGCCGCTACGAGCAAACGCGGCGCATCGTCCCCGATCAGCCGCTCGCGCGAAAGAACCTGAGCGCGCTCCAAGCGAGGCGAGCCGAGCGCGAGGGCGATCGGCTCGTCGACGCGGGACATCCGGACGAAGCCGAGCAGGAGTACTCACGCGCGCTCGCCCTGGATTCCACTCGCCTGCACGCCCGCGCGGCCCGCGGCATTCTGCTGACCCGCCTCGGCAAGGCCGCTGAAGCGGCCGCCGATCTGCGGGCCGTCTACGACGCGGACGTCCAGGATGCGCCCGTGATCAATGCGCTGGCGTTTGCGCTCATTGAAACCGGGCGGCCGGCCGAAGCCGCGACGGTGTTAAAGGGAGGAGTGCGCCGATACCCTGACGATGTCAACCTCGCGCACAACCTGGCGCGACTGCTGGCGACGGCGCCCGATCCGCGGGTTCGCGACGCTTCACTGGCGCTGCAACTGGCGCTCCGCGTGCGCGATCGGACCGGCGGCGGCGATCCGCGGGCGCTGGACACGCTCGCGGCGGCGTATGCCGCGGCCGGCAAGGTCGACCTCGCGCGCGACATCGTCACTCAGGCGCTCGCACGCGCGCGACAGCTTGGCGACGCCGATCTGGCCGCCGCGATCGCCGCGCACGCGCGTCAGTTCACCAGCCGCAAATGACGCGGCCGAGACGCCACGCGTGGAAGCGACGCATGCGCGCGCGGCGCGCGGGATGCTCTTGATGCAACGTGGTCGATTTCGCGAGCCCGCCATGGACCTGCGGCTCGCGCTCGACCGCGGTGTGCACGATGTTGAGGTCCCCAATGCGCTCGCGTTCGCGCTCCGAACCGGCGACAGCGCGCAGGCGGCGGCCGTGCTGGCGCACGCGATCGCCGAGCACCCCCACAACATCAATCTGAAATACAACTATGGCGCGCGAGGCGGCCCGCCGAGCCTTCACACTCGCACGACGGCTTGGCGACACGAGGCCGCCGACGAAATCGCCGCCCACGCGCGCAGCGACGGACGGTAACTCACCAGACGATTTGTTTCGTCAGCGTGGCACGACCGGGGCGAATCGTGATCGCGGGCGCGGTCCTCGCGTGCTGCGACCCGAGGTACAGAATCGCGCCGCCGAGGCCAGCGATGCCAAGGCCGGCTCCGCCGAGTCCGGTCATCGATTCCTTCGACACTTCGCCTGAGACGAAGTCGCCGCCCGACGTGTGCAGGAATCCGTAGACGGCCATCGACATGCCGGCCACGAAGAGCGCGGCGCCAGGCCACAGGTAAGCTTTGTCAATTTTCTGCGGTTGGGTCTGTGCCTGCTGTTGAGTCGCTCTTGCGATGCTTTCGAGCAGATCGCCCGCAAATGCCGTCGTGCTCAGGCCTAACACCAACAGCCACGCGACGCTGATCCTGAACAGCTTCATATCGCTCTCCTTTAGGGATTGATTGGTGGTACGGCTGGACTTGCATTGTATCCAGCCCTCGGCGCCCGGGCAATCAAAAAACTGCAAGGTTTGTCCCGTTGGCTACAATGTGACGGTGCGGAAGGCGCTGTTGGCGCTCCTCGGTGTCTTGTTCGTCCTCGCCGGTGCCTACTGGGCGATCGACTTTCGCCGCGACCGGCGATTGAATGTGCTGCTGATCACGATCGACACGCTCCGCGCCGATCACCTCGGCAGCTACGGGTATGCCGGGGCGCGGACGCCAGCGCTCGACGCGTTGGCGGCGCGCGGCGTTCGCTTCTCTCAGGCGACTACAGTCGCCCCGCTGACCCTTCCAGCACATTCATCGCTCATGACGGGCACCTTTCCCGCTTACCATGGCGTCCGCGACAACGGCGGATTTTATCTGGGCGACGATCAGGTGACGCTCGCGAAGGCCCTGCGGGAGCGCGGGTACAGGACGGGCGGCTTCGTCGCCGCGTTCGTACTCGACGGCCGGTGGGGCATCGGCCAGGGATTCGACCGCTACTACGACGACTTCGACCTCACCAAGTACCGGCTCGACGTCGGTCTCGATGCCGTTCAACGACCCGGCAGCGAAGTCGTGTCGAAAGCGATCGAATGGCTCGATCAAGATTTCACTCGGCCGTTTCTGGCGTGGGTGCACCTGTACGAGCCGCACGCGCCCTACGATCCACCGGAATCGATACGCGTCCGGTTTCCACCGACGATGATCGGCGCCTACGACGGGGAGATCGCCACCGCGGACATCCAGGTCGGCAGGTTGATCGATCGCCTCGCCAAAGCTGGCCGTCTCGATCGGACGGTCGTCGCGGTGCTCGGCGATCATGGCGAGTCGCTCGGCGAGCACGATGAAGAGCAGCATGGCTTTTTCGTGTACGACGCGACGATCAGGATTCCGCTGATCATCGCCGGCGCCGGCATGGCACCGCGCACCGTCGGCGATCAGGTGCGGATCGTCGACGTGATGCCGACGCTGCTGGAGCTGCTGGGTGTCGAGATCCCGAAACCGGTGCAGGGCCGCAGCCTGCTGCCGCTCGTCCGCGGCGAACGGCTCGATGGTATCCACGCCATCACTACGGCTGGAGCGAGCTGACGGCGGTCCGCGACGGCCGTTATCATTTCATCGCGGCGCCTCGGCGGGAGCTGTACGACACGCAAGCCGATCCGGGCGAGCGGCACGATATCGCTGCCGCCAATCCGAGCCGGGCCGATGTGCTCGAGCGCGCGCTCCGCACGCTCGTGGCGCAAACGTCGGCGAAGCACGCGCCGACGGCTCCGCGCGCGGTCGATCCGGACGTCGAGGAACGGCTGCGCTCGCTCGGCTACGTCGGCAGCAGCATCAGCCCACGCGCGCTCGAAGATCGTCCGCGGGGCGATCCGAAAGACAAGATCGCGCTGTACAACCTGCTGAAGCAGGCGGGCCTCGACTCCGTCGAGGGACGTATCGACGAGGGCGTCCGCAAAGTGCATGAAGCGCTGGCCGCCGATCCCGAGATCGTCGAAGCGTACCTGATGCTGGGCAATATGAACGCGAAGGCGAAGCGCGAGCGCGAGTCGCTCGCCGCGTACCAAAAGGCGCTGGCGCTCGACCCGGACAACCAGGGCGCGGCCTTCAGCCTGGCGCTCGCCTTCAAAACCGCCGGACGACCGCGGGACGCGGAAGCTGGCTTCGAGCGCGTGCTGGCGCTCAATCCGCGCGACACGAAGTCGCGGTATCAGCTGGTCGACATCTGGATGCAGCGCGGTGAATTCGCGCGAGCCGAGGTGGCGCTCCAGCGCGCCGTTGCCGACAACGTCGAGCGGCCGGCCTTCCTGACGAAGCTCGGCGAATGCTACATCGAGATCAAGCGGTACGACGAAGCCGAGCGCAGCCTGCTCGAGGCGCTGAAGGCCAAGCCGGACGAGCCGATGGCGCACTACGATCTGGGCCTGATTCACGACGCGCGCGGTGAGCCGGCGAAAGCCGTCGCCGAATACGAGGCTGAGATCGCTCGTAATCCGAAAAGCTATCGCGCCCAGTTCAATCTCGCCAAGCTGTTGACAGCGGCGGGGCGCACGACTGACGCGGTGCGCCACTTCGAGCAGGCCGTGGACGCGAACCCGGAATTCGGCAGCGGCTACCTGTACCTGGCGAAGGCGCGGCTGGATTCCGGCGACCTCGATGGTGCCGAAGCGGCGGCGACAAGAGGCATGACGCTCAAGCCGGACGCAGACGTCGCCCCGCTCGGACATTACGTGCTCGCCGACGTGTACTCGCGTCTCGGCCGTCCGAAAGACGCCGCGCGGGAAGCCGAGGCCGGCCGCCGTGCGGAAGCGGGTTCAAGAGCGCACCGAGCAAGCTGAGGTCACAGAGAGACATGGCCACGGAGACACGGAGCCCCAGAGGTTGGGTTTCCAAGAACCACAAGAAGCTCTGCGTCTCTGTACCTCCGTGGTGGACCTTATTCTGCGTTCTCACGTCTCTCTGTGTCCTCGGCTGCCGACGCGACGCGCCGTCTCAGGCCACCGCATCGTCGCCGCGTCACGTCCTCATCATCACGATCGACACGCTCCGCGCGGATCGCCTCGGCGGCTACGGCAACCGCGACGTCGCCACGCCCAACATGGATCGCCTGGCGCGCGAGGGCGCCATGGCGCCCGAGGCGAGCGTTCAGGTTCCGTTGACGCGACCGTCGCACGCGTCGATCTTCACCGGTCTCTATCCCGCGCAGCACGGCATCCGCGACAACATCTCGGCCGCGCTCGCGGCCGATGTTCCGACGATGGCCGAGGCGTTCAAGGCGGGCGGCTTCACGACGGCAGGGTTCGTGTCGTCGATCGTGCTGTCTGCGCAGTCCGGGCTGGGCCGAGGCTTCGACGAATTCTCGGACCGTTTCGACCTCGGCGCCGATGCGGGCGACGAAGCACGGTTTCTCGACATCCTCGAGAAGCGCGGCGACGTCGCGGTGGCGGACGCCGTCAAGTGGCTCGACGGACACGCGGCGGATCGCACGTTCGTGTGGGTGCATCTGTACGACCCGCACGCCCCGTACGAGCCGCCGGAGCCGTACGCCTCGCGGTATGCCGGCCGGCCGTACGACGGTGAGGTCGCGTGGTCGGACGAACTCGTTGGACGTCTCGACGCGGCGCTGACGCGCCTCGCGATTCGCGATCAAACCCTGATCGCGCTGACCTCGGATCACGGTGAAGCGCTCGGCGAGCACGGCGAGGCGGTGCACGGGTTTTTCCTCTATGAGGCGACGTTGAGGGTGCCGCTGCTCCTGCGAGGGCCAGGCGTTCGACCGGGTACGCGGATTCCCGTGCTCGTCCGCAGCGTCGATCTCTTTCCGACCCTGCTGGAGCTTGCGGGCGTGCCGACGCCGAAAACGGCTCGCGCGCTCGCGGGCCGCAGCCTGGCGTCCATGGCGCGCGGCGGCCCGGCGACCCTTCACGAGGAGCCGTCGTTTGCCGAATCGTTGACGCCGCGCATCCATTATGGATGGAGCGACCTGCGCAGCATTCGCGACGGCCGGTGGAAGTTCATCCTCGCTCCAAAGCCGGAACTCTACGATCTCGCGCGCGACCCGGACGAGCGGAACAACCTGGCCAATGCGGAACCCGCACGCGCGCGCGCGCTGCGCGCCGGCCTGGACCGGCACCTCGCCGACGATATGCCCGCGACCATCCGAAAAACGGCGACGAGCGACGTCCCCGCCGATCTGGTCGCGAGACTGGGCGCGCTCGGCTACGTCGGTGTCGGCGGCGCGGCCGACAGGTCGGCTGGCGCGGATCCGAAGGACAAGATCGAAGACTACAAGGTGCTGAACGGTTTGCTGCACGAAGGGCTGTTGCAGTTGCGCGACAAGGAGTACGCCGCCAGCGCCGCACGCTTCCGCGACCTCGAGGCCCGCGGCATCGACAGCTTCGAGTCGCATTACTACTTCGGCCAGGCGCTCGTCGGGCTCGGCCGCTGGCGTGACGCGGCGGCCGAATTCGAACGCGCGATCCCGCGGCTGCCGGGTTTTGCCGCGTCGTACCTGACGCTCGCCGACTGTCGCGTCGCGGTGCGCGATCGGAAGGGCGCGATCGACGCGCTTCGCCGGGGCGAGCGCGCGGTCCCGTCCGACGCGCGGCTCTACCGGCGACTCGGAGAGCTCTATCGCGACGGCGGCGACTTTCCGCACGCCGCCAAGTATTTTCGCGAAGGGATCGCGCGGGATCCGGGCGAAGCGTCGCAGTGGAACTCACTCGGGATGATTCTCGGCGCGAGCGAGGAGCTGGGCGAAGCCGAGCGCGCGTTTCGGGAGGCGGTGCAACGCGACCCGCGCGAGCCGCGCTACACCTACAATCTCGGCCTCACCCTGCAGCGCGAACAGCGCGCCGACGAAGCCGTGCCGTACTTCCGCAAAACGCTGGAGCTGAATCCACGATTTGCCGCCGCGCGCGATCGATTGGCGGAGACAAGAAGTCTGAAGTAGGAAGTCTGAAGTCTGAGGTTGCGAGATTTCAGACTTCAGACTTCAGACTTCAGACTTCTCAGTGTCAGAACTTGATCCTCGCGCCGAGTTGCAGCCTTCGCGGGTACACGAACCGCGACGGCACGCCGAACGAAGCCGCTTGATCGCCGCGCCGGCTCAGCACGTTCTCGGTCGTGTCGCTGTTCGTGAGGTTCAGCGCATCGAGGAACAGGTCCAGATTGAGTCCCGGCCGCCCGAGCGGGATCGACTTCTGCACGCGCGCATCGATGAGATCCAGGCTCGGCACGCGCCGGCTGCCGTCGAGCGGCTCCATGTAGATCGTCGGCTTGCTCGGGAATCCAAGGCCGCCCACGCGGATCTGACGCGCCCACGGGCGCCCCGTCTGGTGCTGCAGGTTGCCGGATACCAGGAAGCCCCACGGGAACCGATAGATTGGCTACAACCGGACGATCGCCGATCAGCAGACCATCCGTATTGACGAAGTCGTTCTGGCCGCCGACGCCCGGGATGCGACCGAAGTTTCCGGAAGTGCCGCCCTGACCCGCCGCCGGGCCTTGGGTGCTCGATGGCTCACGTCCTTCCGATTTCGAGAGCACGAGCGAGAGTGTTCCCTGCCAATTGCTCGACATTCGCTTCGTGCCTGTGATCGTGACGCCGTTGTACCTGCTGTATAGGCCGGCCACGTTCGTCATCTGGAAGAGGCTGCGACTGAACGGCGTGAGCAGTTTGTAAACCGTCACCGCCTGTCCCGTTGCGCCGCTGCCGACACCGTCGACGTACGGCGTCTGAGTGTACTGGCCTCCGATGTCTTGCCAGCCGGGATAGTCGTACCCCTGCTTGTGTACGTAATTCACCTGCAGACCGAGATTCGGCATGACTTCCTGCTCGATCTGGACGATGGCCTCGTGCGAATAGGGATCCTTGTAACCAGGATCGATCGTCAGGTTGGTGTTGCTGCTGACGATGGAGAAGTTCGTCCGCGCGCCCGTAGGCGTGATGTCGAAAATGTACTTCGGCGTGACCGACGGAATCGCCGCGGTGAAGTCGTTCAGGAAGATTCCGCGATACAAGAGCCCGTAGTAGCCCTTGACGACGGTCTTGCCCGACTCGTTCAGCTTCCACGTCGCGCCGGCGCGCGGCGAGACGACATTCCAATGGTACACGTCGTCGTTACCCGGGGAGAACTGGCTGGTCGCATTGCCGGCCGCATCGAGAATCGGGAACGAAGGGTAGAGCGCCTGGCTGTGATCGTACCGCAGGCCCAAGTTGAAGGTGACGACGTTGCCGAGGCGGTACGTATCGTCCACGTAGGTGCCGAGGTTTCGGATCAAGCCGCCTGCGTGCCACGGCAAGCGAGTGTAGCCGTACGACTGTTTGCCGCCAACGATGTAGATGTAATCGTTCGGCCCGGTCACTGCGTCGCGGCCGCCGCCGCTGTACTGCACGCCGAGTTTTAGATCGTGGCTGCCTCCCATGAACCGATCGGCGAGATGCGAGATCTTGCCGCTCACGCCAGTCCGCCACGTTTTCGCGTCGCTCCAGGACGAAATGCCGCCGGTAATCTGACCGGTGTCGTTGTTGGTGATGCGGGGCTTCACACGCGGCTCACCCGCCTGTAACGGATCGGTGGAATCTTTCCCGTAATAGCCCGCGAGCCGCGTCTCGACG
>JACPZV010000139.1 GCA_016195295.1 Acidobacteriota bacterium | reverse complement strand
CCACTACCACCGCATAGGTTACTTGGGATTCCTGCGCGACATGCGCGGTCACACGAGCCGCGTCCGGATCTTGATCTCCGACGTCAGCGTTCGGTGGACCGGACATCGCGCGGCGATGCCGAGCAACGCGGCGCGCTGGTCATCCGACAGCGAGCCGGCCAGCGCGATCTCGCGATCGATCGAGTCGAGCATCCCCTCCTTTGTCTCGCAGTCGGCGCAATCCTCCGCGTGAATCTTCGCGTGCCGCAGGCGCACGGTGACGTCGCGCAGCGGCCAGCCTTTCCTTCGCGCGTACAGCGCGATGGTCATGGACGTTCAGGCGCCGAGCGCCGCCAACAGCAGATCGTAAGGACTGGGCCCCGTATCGGTCCCGCCGTCACTCGTGGGCTCGTCCGCCAGGAGCCTGTGCCGGCCGACCTTGATCTCCTGCGCGAATCCCGCCGCATTCCCGCGCACGACCACCACGCGCGGTTCGATCGGCTCAGCCATCGGACGCTCCTCACTTCCCGGGCATGTTTTACTTCCCCGGGCGTTACTGTCGTTCGACGTGCGCCTACTGGCTCGCGATCACGAACTTCTGCACGCGCTTGCCCCGGTTCTCCGCGACGTAAACATTGCCCTTGGAGTCGACCGCGATGCCGTGCGGCTGATCGAACTCGCCCGGCGAGTGGCCGACGCGGCCGAAGCTGGACACGATCCGGCCGGTCTGACGCTCGATAATTTCGACTTGTGAGTTGTTTTGATTGATCACGTACATCCATCGCTGACCCGCATCGGGCGAGAACGCCAGCGCAACCGCCGAGCCGCCGCTCTCCTTCGGCGTGCCGTCGCGCGGCGCCGTGTACGACTTCCACGGGACGTCGATGTTCTTCAGGAACGCGCCCTTCTTGTCGTAGACCTGGATCCGCGACCCTTCGCGGTTGCACACGTAGACGAGCCCGTCCTTGCCGATCGTCATGCAGTGGACGGTCACCATGCCGTCCGGCTGCCACTGGCGCAGGAACGCGCCCGTCTTGTCCATGACCGCGATGCGGCGGTTGCCGTTGGCGCTCTCGCCGTCGGACACGTACACGTCGCCGTTCTGCGGATCGACGAAGATGCTGGACGGCATGAAGAACCGGGCGGCGTCGGAATTAAGCGCCTTGCCCCTCGCGGTCCCGTCCGAGGAGTCGAAGACGCCTTTCTTTCCAATCTGAAAAAGCAGCCTGCTGCCGTCGTGCGAGTAGCGCTGCACCATGCCGGACGGCGAGCTCGCGATCCAGACGGCGTTGTCGTTGTCGAAGAAGCAGCTGTGGAGGCGTGGATCGAGCAGCGCGGGATCGCCCCAGGAGTTGACGAGATTCCCTGCCGCATCGAGCTCGATGATCGACGGCGCCAGACGCCCGGCGTTCAGATCGCCTTCGAGGACGTCCTGACGGTTGAGGACCAGCACGTGGTCCTGCGCGTCCACGCAGACACCGCCCAACCCGCTCAGCACCCACCGGTCGGGCAGCGGCTTCGGCCAGGACGGATCGACCTGATAGCGTGGCGCGCCAGTTTGCGCGAGTGGTACCGAAGGCCAGGCCGCGAGTACAGCCATGGCAAGCGCGAGCGTCTTCATTTTTCTCCGCGTCCTCCGCGTCCTCCGTGGTTGCTTCTTCGCTCGGCTACTGCCCCGGGTGGTACTGTCGCTCGACGTGCGCCTCGATCTGCGGGCGGTAGAAGTAGACCTCGCGTAGATCGCCCGTGCTGTAGCGCTGCGCCTGATCGCCGAAATGTGGCGACGCGATATCGCCGCTCTCGCCACCGGCGGTGACGGCCTTGGCGCGCACCTGATCGCCGAACTCGACGATGGCCACGAAGCTGTTCCCGCTGGTCCCGTACATCTTCTTCGTCCCTTTGTAGGTGCGCGCGCCGAACGACGCGAGCGATCCCCACCGCGATGACGTGAAGCCCACCGGGATGCTCGGCTTGGCATCGTCGAACGGCTGGACGATGGCGGCGTTGACGCGCTGGTAGCGATTGATGTCGCCCCACGGCGTCTTCCAACTGCCGAAGTCGGCGGCAAGCTTGTCGGAGACGGCGGCGAGCGCTTGCAGCATCTGCGCGGGCGTCGCGTGCGCCGCCGAGTAGTCGTCTGCGGACATGCCCGCCTTGCGAGCATCAGCCTCGAACGGCCGGCTGACCTCCTCGCCCCAGTACACCGCGACCGACGTCGGCACGGACGTCGCTGACCACCGGCGATCCCACGCGCGCAGCACAGCGATCTGTTCAGAGACTTTTTTCTTGTTGGGATCCGACGCCGGCGTCTGATCGAACGCCTTCAAGAGCGGCGGCAGCATGATGTCGAACTCGGTGAGGTAGCTGTCGTACGCCGCCGCGACGAACGAGTCCAGCGTGAAGTCTTTCTTGTTGTCGAGCACTTTGATCGCGTGGATGCCGCGCGGATTCTCGCCGTTGCGCTCCACGTACTTCGGGAAATCCGCTTTCTTCGGGCTGTTCGGCCCGGCGGCCGTCCACGGCCAGTTGTTCGTGTTGTAGAGCCAGCCATTCGGCGGATTGCGCAATCCCGGCGTCTCGTCTATCGAGAGCACGCCGGACCATTCTGTAGTGGGATCGCTGCCGTCCACTGGTTTCGTCCAATCGAACCGGTTGTCGCGCTTCGGAATGAAATTCGAGTGGAAGTAGGCGATGGTGCCGTCCGCGTCCGCGTAGATCGTGTTGTTCGACGAGTTGGTGTGCAGCTCCATCGTGTCGCGGTACTCTTTGTAGTTCTTCGCCTTCGTCCGCGTGTAGGACTGCGTCAGCGCCTTCAGCGGCTCCTGCATCAAGCGCACGCTCACCCATTTGCCGTCAGCCTCGCGGACGACGGGCCCGTGGTGCGTACGGTAGACCGTGAATTCCTTCTGCGCCGTGCCGGTGGCGGTCTTGTACGGCACGACGATCTTGCTCGACTTCACAGAACGCTCTTCGGTGCCGTACTTGTAGACGTAGCCGTCGCCCTTCTTCGTGACTGTCTCGAGATACTCGTCGATGTTGTCGACGCCGCTCGACGTATGCATCCAGCCGACGCGCTCGTTGAAGCCTTGATAGATGAAGAACTGGCCCCACGTCGCGGCGCCGTACGCGTTCAGACCTTCGTCGCTCGTCATCTGCAGCTCGGAGCGGAAGAAGAACGACGTGTGCGGATTAATCAGGAGCAGCGCGTGGTGCGACGTCGTGTTCGACGGCGCGACGGCCGCGCCGTTCGATCCTGTCGGCTCGACGAACGCCGGCTCTGGCTCAACCGCTTCGTCCTTTCGAAGCGTCGGCAGCGCGAAGACCGGCGCGTCCCGCCGAAACGCCGTCGGCAAGAGGCTGGCGGGCTCGTCTCGCCGAAGCGCCGAAGGCGCGGAGGCGGACCGCCCATAGAACGCTTCGAGCTGCGTCAGGTTGACGCGCTCGATGTCGCCGCCGATGCTCCCCTCGCTGAAGGTGAGGGCCATCCACGGCTCGAAATGTTTGATGACCCGCGGGGTCACCTTCGGATGCGTGTGCAGGTAGTAGTTCAAGCCGTCGGCCCACGCGTTCATCAGGGCCTTCAACGACGCCGGCGCCTTCTGGTACTGCGCCTTCATGTCGTCCGGGTCGATGAAGATCTTCATGCGTAGGTCGCGGTAGATCTCGCTCTCCCCTTCCGCCTCTGCGAGACGTCCCTGCGAGTTGATGAAGTTCGTCTCCACGCGATTGAAGTCGTCTTCGGCCTGCGCGTAGATCATGCCGAAGACGGCGTCGGCATCCGTCTTGCCGGAAACATGAGCGATGCCCCACGTGTCCCGGACGATGTTGACGTTCTGGGCTTGACGCTCCCAGGCGGCGACGTCTTTGGCGTCGCCGTCAGGCGCGGCCTGCGACGCGCACGAGACGCACACGACGGCGAAGACGAGAGCAAGTTTCTTCATGGGTGTGGATTGTGCCACAGAAGGCCAAGCCCGGCGCCTCAGAGTACGCGCGCCTGACGCATCACCGATTCCGCCTTCTGTCGGATTTCCCGCGCCAACTCAAAAGGATCGGCCTGCTGGAATTTCGGCATGAAGAGCTCGACCGACAATGCACCGGCGTATCCCTTCTCGGCAAGCTTGCGAAGAATCTTGGTCAGCGGAGTAATGCCGTCGCCAGGGATGACACGGGTGTTGTTGTCCAGCAACTCGCGCGGCATATCGGGCACATCCTGAAAGTGCACGTGGGCGATTTCTCCCGGACGGAGCAGATCGAGATCCTCGAGCTTGTTGTTGCCGGACCAGAAGTGATAGCAATCGAGCATCGGGCGCATGTTCGGATGCCCGGCCGCGCGCGTCATCTTGAGCAGCGTGGTCAGCGTGGAAATAAAAGACGAGGCGCGGACGAATTCGGCCATGAGCGTCAGACCCGACTGCTTGGCAATCTCTCCCGCCTCGCGCATGTTGTCCGCGCCGGCCTTGTAATCGTCTTGCGTGACCTTCTGCGTCGTCGCCGTGGTCGCATACGTGCGCGGCAAGCCGAGCTCCGCCAGCATCTCGCAGCGCTTCTTGAGATTCTCGAGCGCAGTCGCGCGATTGGGATTCGGCTCCCAGAGACCCTGCACGCCGCACGCGCACGAGACCGGCGTCAGTCCCAGGTCGGTGAGGACCTGGCGCGCGGCGGCCAGCGAGTCCGTCCGCAGAAACGCGTCCAGAAGCCCTGGCGTGAGCTCGGCGTTCTTGATGCCCGCGCGGGCCCAGCCTTCGAGCGACTTGCGATACCCCGCTGCCGCGGACGAGTTCTGGTGAATGGCGAGCGTCATCTTGCCCGAAGCGGCCGCACCAATGCGCGCGCCGACCATCGCCACGGGTGTCAGGAGCATCGTTCTTCTCGAAAGCATGGCACCTGCTATCTGGGCTTTTGCTGCGTCCCTCTGCTGACGTCCTGCTCGAGATCGTACGCGGCGCCGCTCTTGGCCACGTCAAACTCTTGGGACTTCCCTCGCGGAATGCTCAACGATTGCCAATTCGGGCCGGCGTAGTGTTTCGCGAGCAAGACGATCTGGCCCACGTGCGCGGCGTAATGCGTCATCTGGCGGTTGATCGCCTCCACCACGGAATGACGCTCCCCTCGGATCCTGATCGCCTTGCCAAGATCCTCATCAGTGAGCGAGGACACCGCGTGAAAGACGCGGTTCCACCCGTCGTCCCAGGCCGAAAGGATTTTCGTGCGGGTATCCTCCGATTCCAGTACGAACTCACGGTCTCGATCGCGGTCGGGCTTCTCGCCGTCCGTGGTGAGGAAATCGGTCCATCGCGACCGCATGTTCCCCGCCATGTGTTTCATGATGAGGGCGATGCTGTTCGCCTCGGGATCGAGAACCGCGAAAAGATGCGCGTCCTCGATCTGAGCGATGGCCTTGTCGGCCAGGGCCTTCAGCTTCCGCAACTGGAGAAGGCAGTCCTCCAAGTAATGCCGCTCGATCATCTTTTTTCCCTTCAGTTGCACGCGCGCATGCTAGCACGAGCTGAACGTGTCTCTTCGTTTCATCGCAGACGCTCGAGCTCGCTCAGATCCCTTAGGGCCTGCGCCAGCTGAGCGCGATCGCCGTCCTCGAGCCGTTTCTCTCTTCGCGCTTGAAGAGCTCGTCTCACGAGATTGTCGGTTGCATCTGACATGCCGCGCGTCCGGGCTGCGCTTGCATGTATGTCTGAACTGACATACACTCCTGATCGATGAGCCCGCGCGATAAGCCGTTGGTCTGGCTGCGCGGAGAAATCAAGACGCCGCCGTTCGGCTCGGATGCTCGGATCGAAGCCGGATTTCTGCTGCGGGAATTCCACCGTTTGTCGAGAACGAAAAAGGATTCGGGTCATGCGTAAAGACAAGCGTCGCCGATTGGAACGAGCAGGTTGGACCGTGGGCGATGCTGGCGACTTCCTCCGCCTGTCCGACGATGAGCGCCGGTTCATTGAAACCAAGCTGGCGCTGGCGGCGGGGCTTCGGCAATGGCGCGAACATCTGGGCCTCACCCAGACGCAAGTAGCCGAGCGTTTCGGCTCCAGCCAATCACGCGTCGCGAAGATGGAAGCCGCCGATCAGACGGTGAGCACCGATTTGCTCTTGCGCTCGCTGTTTCGTCTTGGCGCGAGTCGCCGCGATGTCGCCCGCCTCTTGAGCCAAAGGCCTCGAACCCGCGCCGCGTAGACGATTGCGCTTCAGTCGCGGCGCAAATGCAGATCGTCGTAAGCGTCGTTGGCTGCGTGCGCGTTGGGCGGACGGCTCACTTGCGACTACACCACGCTGCCCTGACGCGCGGCCGACGCCAGACCTCGTGTCAGCGCGGACTCTCGTATCCGCCCGTGAGCCCGACGACGAGACTCAGGGCGATCGAAAGTGTGTATGCGATCGCGATGAACGCGAGAATTTGCAGCACCCGTATTCACGCCTGAATGATCGCGAGTATCCATCTCAGATCGCCTTCCCGTCCGCCCAACGCTGTGCTTCAGCCGCGAAGGCACGCCGCCTACGTCCGCTTCTTGGCCGTTCGTCGACGCGCCTTCGTCGGCTGCAAGCGCTTAGGAGGCAGCCGGTCGTAGTCCGGCGGTTCCACATCGGGCACCTTGGCCAGCACGGCTTCGAATGCGGCCCGACTGCCGCGCGAGGCACGTTCCCGCAGGTAGTCGAGGGTATGCAGGGCGGCGACCTTCTCGCCGACTGCCGCGTTGATGATCTGGTTGATGGACACGCCTTCACGCTCGGCCAACACGCGGAGATTCCGATGCAACGAGGCGGGGAGGCGCAGACTCAGGGTGCTCACGACAGAAGCCCAGCCTTTCTCAAGAGGTCCACGGGCGTCCAGACCTCGACGCCAAAACGAGCCGCCTCTCGAAAGTCGCGGACGTTGTACGTGACGACCACCATGCAGCCCGCCGCCACGGCAAGTTCCAACACCATGTCGTCGTCGGGATCGCGCAACGTCGGTCGCCACAAGAAGAACACCGCCTGCTCACGCCCAACTTCACAGAGGTAGTCCAGCGCCGTCTGGATATCCCGTTCCGTGATCCCCGCCGCCCGCTGTGCCAGGAGTGCCTCTTCGTACTCGAGCACCATCGGCACCGAAATCGCGATATCGAACGCGGTACCGCCCACGGCGGCCACGACCTGAAACGCCGCACCGCGCCGGCTCCGGAGGGCTGACACCACGACGTTGGTATCCAGAACGACGAGAGGCCGTTTCATTTCGGTATCGAATACGATACCACGTCCAGCCTGTGGATTCTTGGCTGCCTAACTTCTCTGTAATTAGACCGCAGCGGTACGCTCGCAGCCAACGACGAGTCGACAATCGTCACTCGATCGACCGCAAAGCGCTGTCAACGCGGATGCTAGCATGAACAGATCGCGGGCGGTGCATCCGTGATTGGACGCGAGCCGCGGTTAGCTGTGTCGCTTGCGTCTAACCGTGGGAGCAACCGCCGGCGTCGCCGACACGCAATCGGTTGACGAGAACCGACTTCGGAGAGAAAAAAGCGTCAGCGTCCCGCCGTGGTTACGCGCGAGCGCCGCGTCTAATCACCGGCGGGTCCAAAAGGACCCGCCCTGCTCCACTCACATGAGGCGGGTCCAAAAGGACCCGCCCTACAGATCGCGAATATAATCGCGGCGGACCAATGGACGCCGCGTTTCTCGCCGAGCTCCGGCACATCGTGGGCGACGAGGGCGTGCTCGACGAGCCGCTCGAGCTCCTCACGTACGAATGCGATGCGCTGCCGCACTTGCGCGAGTCGCCGGCGGCGGTCGTCTTGCCCGCGTCAGCCGCGGACGTGCAGGCCATCGTCAGGCTGTGCGCGCGCGAGGGCGTGCCGTTCGTCGCGCGCGGACACGGCACGGGCCTCTCCGGTGGCGCGCTGCCCGTCCCCGGCGGCATCGTCATCGCGCTCTCGCGCTTGAACCGCGTCCTTCACGTCGACATCCCGAATCAGCGCGTCACCGTCGAGCCCGGCGTGACGAATCTCGAGATCACCAAACAAGTCGCGCCGTTCGGCTACTACTACGCGCCCGACCCGTCGAGCCAGCAGGTCTGCTCCATCGGCGGGAACGTCGCCGAAAACTCCGGCGGCGCGCACTGCCTGAAGTACGGCTTCACGGTGCATCACGTGCTCGGCGTCGAAGCCGTGCTGCCAGACGGCGAGATTGTCCACCTCGGCGGCACGCTCGTCGACACGCCCGGGCCCGATCTGCTGGGCTTGCTCATCGGATCGGAAGGCACGCTGGCGATCGTCACCAGCATCACGGTAAGAATCCTGCGCCGGCCCGAAGCCGTGCAGACGCTGCTCGCGGCGTTCGACACGATCGACGCGGGCGGCGCCGTCGTGTCGGACGTCATCGGCGCCGGAATCATCCCCGCCGCCATAGAGATGATGGACGCGCTCGCGATCCGCGCGGCCGAAGCCGCCGTCCACCCGAACTTTCCACCGGCGGACACCGTGCTCATCGTCGAGCTCGACGGACCATCGGCGGAAGTCGCCGCGCTCTTCAGCGTCGTGAAGGACACTTGCATGCGCCACGGCGCAACGACGATCGAGGTCGCGCAGAACGACGAACAACGCGCGCGCATCTGGCGTGGACGCAAGGCGGCGTTCGCCGCGATGGGTCGCGTGTCACCCAACTACTACGTGCAGGACGGCGTCGTCCCGCGCACGCGGCTGCCCGAGGTCCTGAATCGTATTCGTCGGCTCGAAGCGCGATCCGGGCTGCGCATCGGCAACGTGTTTCACGCCGGCGACGGCAACCTGCATCCGTTGATTTGCTACGACGAGCGCGTGCCGGGCGAGGCGGACAAGGCCGTCGAGGTGGCGGCGGAGATTCTTTCGTACTGCATCGAGGCCGGCGGATCGCTCACCGGCGAGCACGGCATCGGCGCCGACAAGTCGCAGTACATGCCGACGATGTTCAGCGCCGACGATCTGGCGGTGATGCAGCGCGTGCGCGCGGCGTTCGATCCGCGCGGGCTGTCGAATCCCGGCAAGGTCTTCCCGACGCCGCGGCTGTGCGGCGAAGTGCCCGGCCCCTACCGCCAGCATCCAGTCGAGGCCGCCGGGCTGGCCGACCGGCTGTAATAGAGGGGACGGGAGTCGGATCTATAGAGGATGGAAGAACCAAAAACCGGCCACTTATGTCCCAGGACCCAGCACCGACTCCCGTCCCCGCTGTACTCCAGCCCGACACGCCCGCGGGCGTCGCCGATGCGCTGCGGCAGGCGTCCGAGCGGCGGCAGTCGATCGTCATCCGCGGCGCGGGGACCAAGTTGGACTGGGGCCGGCCCGCTGGACGCATCGACGCGGTCCTCGAGATGCGCGGCCTCAACCGGATCCTCGCGCATCAGCACGGCGATCTGACGGCGACGATCGAAGCGGGCGCGTCGCTCGCCGAGGTGAACACGGCGCTCGCGCGGCACGGGCAGTGGCTGCCGCTCGATCCGGCGTTCGCGGATCGTGCGACGATTGGCGGTCTGCTGGCGACCAACGACAGCGGTCCGCTTCGCCATCGGTACGGCACGCCGCGCGACCTCGTGATCGGCGTGCAGCTCGCGACCGCTGACGGCACGCTGGCCAAAGCGGGCGGACAGGTCGTCAAGAACGTCGCCGGCTACGATCTCGGCAAGCTCGTCACCGGATCCTTCGGCAGCCTGGCCGCCATCGTTTCCGCCACCTTCAAGCTCTCGCCGCTGCCCGCCGCGTCGAAGACCTTGATCGTCTCGGTCGAAGACGACGAGCGTCTCGGTCAGGCCGTGAGGCTGGTGATGGCGAGCCAGCTCGAACCGGCGGCGTTCGAGTTGTGCGCGTTCGGCTCGGCTGAAAGCCTCGCCCTACGACCCGCTGTAGCGCGAGCCTTTCAGGCGAGCGTAATGATCCGTTTCGCGTCGCTGCCGGCCGTCGTCGACGCGCAGCTCGTTCAGGCGCGCGCACTCCTGGGATCGCACGCGACCTCGATAGACGACGTCGATGGTGACGCGGAGCAGGCGCTCTGGCGCGATCACAACGCGCGGATATGGTCCGCATCGTGCGCCATCGCGCGTGCGAGCTGGCTGCCGGCGACCATCACGGCCGCGCTCGCGGAATTGAAGACGATGGGCGCGCCGATCGAGATCATCGGGCGCGCGGCGGTCGGCGCCGGACTGTTGCGCATCGACTCGGACGTCGAGACGCAGGCGCGCGTCATCACTCGCCTTCGCCAGTCCGCGACGTTTGGGAACGTCGTTCTGCTGCGCGGATCGGACGCGCTCAAGGCGTTCGTCGACGTGTGGGGACCGCTCGGCGATCGCGAACGTCTGCTCGCCTCGCTCAAGCACGCGCTCGATCCGCACAACACGCTGAACGCCGTGCGAGGCCCGTTGTGATGGAACGCTCGGCTGAAAGCCTCGCGCTACGAGACACACCTCGCTCGGCTGAAAGCCTCGCGCTACGGGACCACATCGACAAGTGCGTACACTGCGGCTTCTGCCTTCCCTCCTGCCCCACCTACATGCTGTGGGGCGAGGAAATGGATTCGCCGCGCGGGCGCATCTATTTGATGAAGGCCGGCCTCGACGGACGCGCCGCGATGACGGACGGCTTCGTTCGCCACTTCGACGCGTGCCTCGGCTGCATGGCGTGCGTCACGGCGTGCCCGTCGGGCGTGCAGTACGCGCCGCTCATCGAAGCGACGCGCGGACAGATCGAGCGCCAGCATTCGCGATCGCTCGGCGATCGCCTGTTCCGCCGCGCGATTTTCGCGGTCCTCCCGTATCCCGCGCGTCTGCGGATCGCGTTGCTGCCACTTGCGGCGCTCGGTTCGCTTAGACATGTAGGGCGGGTCCTTCGGACCCGCCAGTTCGCCGGGTCCAAAAGGACCCGGCCTACATCCGCCGCGACCGCCGGGTCCGAAAGGACCCGGCCTACTTCTGACGACCAACGACCAACGACTATCACGCGCCTGCGCGCAGCGTTGGCGCTTGCCCCTCGCGTGACGTGGGCCTCGCTGTTCGCTTCTCTTCCCGAACGCACGCCGGCGGTCGGCGAACGCCGGCTGACCGTTGGCCTGCTGACCGGCTGCGCGCAGCGCGTCATGTTCCCGCAGGTCAACCGCGCGACCGTCAACGTCCTGTCGGCTGAAGGCTGCGACGTCGTGGCGCCGTCCGCGCAAGCGTGCTGCGGCGCGCTCGCGCTGCATGCCGGCCGGCTGGACGAGGCGCGCGCCTGCGCGCGCCGGACCATCGAAGCCTTCGAGCAGGCGTATGTCGATCGGATTGCCGTCAACGCGGCCGGCTGCGGATCGTCGATGAAAGAATATGGCGAGCTGCTTGCGGACGACCCGGCGTGGGCGGCTCGCGCCAGCGCCTTCGCGTCGCGTGTGCGCGACGTGAGCGAGCTCGTCGACGAGCTGGGACGGCCGCGCGCGACGCGCCATCCGCTGAAGCTGCGCATCGCGTATCAGGACGCCTGCCACCTCGCGCACGCGCAAGGCATTCGCCAACCGCCACGGAATCTGCTGGCGTCGATCCCCGGCGTGGAGCTTCTTGCGATGGCCGAAGCCGACGTCTGCTGCGGCAGCGCCGGCATCTACAACCTGGTCGAACCCGACACCGCGAGGCAACTCGGCGACCGCAAGGCCGCGCACATCACCGCCGTCAACCCCGACGTCGTCGCGTCCGCCAATCCGGGCTGCACGCTGCAGATCGGCGCGGCCGCGAAGCGCCGCGGGCACGAGTGGCGCGTCCTCCATCCGATCGAGATTCTGGACGCGTCGATCAAAGGCAAGGACATCTTGTCTCCTCAGGACGACGAGGGCCGGTCGCGAACGCGCGGCGGGCAGCAACCGTCAAATCGCTGATGTGATGCGAGATGCTGTCCTCCGGACGATCGCGTCGCGCGTGGCATCCGCATTGCTCTTTCGTTGAGCGCCACCGCCTGACCGTTCGAGGCTTCTCCCGTGTCGTCGCGAAAAAACATCGTCTGGTCGCTCACCTTCGTCGCCTTCCTGCTGTGCATCGGCTGGACGGCCCGGACCGACGCGCAGGTGCGGGGACGTGTCTTCGTGCGCCCGGTTGTCATCGGCGCCTTTTACGATCCGTTCTGGTACGACCCGTGGTACGGCCCGCAGTGGGGACCGTATCCGTATCCCTACCCGTATCGCTTCGCCGACGTGGACTCGGCGGTCAAGATCGAGGTGAAGCCGAAAGAAGCCGAAGTCTACGTCGACGGCTACTACGCGGGCATCGTCGACGACTTCGACGGCGTGTTCCAGCGGCTGCGTGTGCCGCCGGGCGAGCACGACATCGAGCTGTATTTCGATGGCTATCGCACCGTGCATCAGAAGGTCTATCTGACGCCGGACAACACCTTCAAGATCAAGTACACGATGGAGCGGCTCGCCGCCGGCGAAACGCAGGAACCGCGGCCGCAGCCCGTCAATCCACCGATGCCGCCGGTTGGCGCGCAGCCCGTGCCGGGCCAAGCGGTACCGGGTCAGCCGGTGCCGATGCCGCCGCAAGGACGTGGACCTATCGGCCGGCGTCTGCCGCCGCCGCAGCAAATG
>JACPZV010000126.1 GCA_016195295.1 Acidobacteriota bacterium | reverse complement strand
TTCCGACTCCTCGACTCACGAACATCGTCGTCCGGTCGCGGCGGGTGAGGCCGGCCGCGATCGGAAATTTCTGAGCCGCGATTGCGCCGAGCATCGGAACAACCACCTGGCCGCCGTGCGTGTGACCGGAGAGCACCAGCGGTACGTTGAGCGCCGCCGCTTCGGTGAGTCGGCGAGGATCGTGCGCCAGGAGGATGGTCGTGCCGTCGGCGTCACGCGTGAGGTCGGCGATGTCGATCTGTCGCTTCGTCCAGAAGCGGATCCCCACGAGCTCCACGGTTTCGTGGCGAATCGTCAACCGCGTGCGTACGTCCTTGAGCACCTGGACTCCACGCTTTTCGAGCGCGGCGGGCATTCGGTGGTCGTCGTCGTGATTGCCAAGGATTCCAAACACCCCGTGAGGCGCCGAGAGAGGGGCCAGCGCCTCTGCCGACGGCTCCATGAATTCCCGATCCTTCCAGCTCACATAGTCGCCGCCGAGTACGATGAGGTCGGGACGCTGACTCATCAACGCGACCACGGCGTGCGCCACGTCGTCGTGCGACACCCAGCGGCTTCGATGAACGTCGGTCATCAAACCGATCCGGTATCCCACGAGCGCGGGCGGCAGACCAACAACCGGCACCGACGCGTGCGTCACCTCGAGGGCGTGCCGGCCGTACACGTAGCCATACGCGCCTCCGGCCGCCAGGCCGCCGACGCCACCGGCGAGCAGCGATTTGAGTACCGCGCGGCGAGTGACCGGCATCGACTGGTATAGTAACTCGTTGCGACGATGCCGAATCTTTACGACGAATTTCAATGGCGCGGGATGGTGTACGACGCCACAGACGGATTGAGTGATCTCTTCGCGCGCGCGCGCGTGACCGCGTACATCGGCTTCGATCCCACGGCGTCGAGCTTCCACGTCGGGAACCTGCTGCCCATCATGGCGCTGGCGCGACTGCAGCGCTTCGGCCACACGCCGATTGCGATCGCGGGTGGCGGAACAGGAATGATCGGCGATCCCAGCGGGAAGTCCCAGGAACGCGCGCTGCTGTCTCGCGAACAGATCGACGAGAATCTCGTGGGCATCAAGCGACAGCTCACGCGCTTTCTTGATTTCGATTCCGCGACGAACCCGGCGCGCATCGTCAACAACGCGGACTGGCTCGCGGCCTTCGACGTGCTCGGATTTCTTCGCGACACGGGCAAGTACTTCACCGTGAACTACATGCTGCGGAAGGAGTCCGTCAACCGTCGTCTCGAGAGCGACGACGGGATTTCGTACACAGAATTCAGCTACCTGCTGCTACAGGCGCGCGATTTTCTCGAACTGTTCGATCGTTACGGCTGCACGCTACAGATGGGCGGCAGCGATCAGTGGGGCAACATCACCGCGGGCATCGATCTCATTCGAAAGCTGCGCGCGAAGAAAGCGCACGGCCTGGTGATGCCGCTCGTGACGATGGCGTCGGGCGTGAAGTTCGGCAAGACGGAGGCCGGCGCGATCTGGCTCGATCCCGCCCTCACCTCGCCGTTCAAGTTCTACCAGTTCTGGCTCAACACCGACGACCGCGACGTCGCGACGTATCTTCGGTTTTTTACGTTTCTCGATCGCCAGGCGATCGCCGACCTGGAAGCGCGGGCGCAATCCGCGCCCGAAACGCGCGACGCGCAGCGCGCCCTCGCGCGTGAGGTCACCGCCCTCGTCCATGGACCCGAGGAAGTGGCGCGGGCCGAGCGCGCGTCCAGCGTGCTGTTCGGCGAAGACATCGCGACGCTCGCGGCTGAGGACGTGCTGGCGGTGTTCGAGGATGTGCCCTCGACGGAGATTGCGTCCAGCGAGTTCGCGGGTGCCGGGATCGGCATGGTCGATCTCGTGGCGCGTGTGCGGTTGTCGCCGTCGAAGAGCGAGGCGCGACGTCTTGTCCAGTCGGGCGGCGTCTACGTCAACAATCGCCGCGTTTCAGATCCGCAGGCGCGCCTGACCCGCGACCAGGCGATCGGCGGGCGGCTGTTCGTGCTGCGCAAGGGCCAGCGCCAGAATCACGTCGTGAAGATCCTGTCTGCCCAGGAGTGATCCTGAGCCAGTCTCGCGCGCGTCGCCTGCCGCTCGCGATGGCCGCTCGCCGACCCACGACAAGAGGGGCACGAACCCCTGAGCGCGGCGTTTTGACACTGGGGAGCGCCTCCTCATATACTGCTCGCGCGTTTCGGAGTTTGGCCCCGCCGTTTGTCTTCGGATTCCGCCAGGTTCCCTCAGGACGGGCACCCCCGAGATCGAGCGTCCCTCGGAACGGACCGGTTACGTGGAGTTGACAGGGGGGCGAAACTTTAGTAACCTCAAAAGGTTCCCCCAGAGACGCTGCGACCGACAAGTGGCGGGCTCCATTTTTGGGGGCGCCGGCGAGCCCCGATGGAGGGGATCGTCAGCACCGTCGGGTGGGGCGCCACAGGCGCACCAGCGAAGTCGGTTCTTTGAAAACTAGATAGTGCGTGCAAGCACACACAGACCCTGTCACGACGAAGCTCGCGTCAGCGAGCGGAGTCGGACAATGAGAGTCAGCGGGTGGCGTCGCCGATGATGCCGGGGTAGGGACCCCGGATCAAAAACCGACCGGAGTTGTCAATCCGTGCGCCGGGGGAGGGCCTCCGGTGTAACTTCGGCGACTGGCGACGAACCACTTCAGACAACAGCGGATTGAACAACGCAAGAGCCAATCGGCCTCGCGTTAAACGGTTGACCCTGAGCGAGCCGCGCACGCGAGTGCGTGGCGAGTCGAAGGGCGACGAATTTAACATGAGAGTTTGATCCTGGCTCAGAATCAACGCTGGCGGCGTGCCTAACACATGCAAGTCGAACGCGAAAGTCCCGCAAGGGATCAGTAGAGTGGCAAACGGGTGAGTAACACGTGGGTGACCTGCCTTCGAGCGGGGGATAACGTCCCGAAAGGGACGCTAATACCGCATGAC